>CAZBOQ010000119.1:0-12345 GCA_964493555.1 uncultured Gammaproteobacteria bacterium
TCAGTCTGACCGAGATAGTGCGTGCACCCGCGGTTAAAGCCGCCTACACGGGACTGTGGCAGGCCGCTAGCCAGATCGCGACCGTACATCTTCGCAACATGGGAACCTTAGGGGGGAACCTGTGCCTCGATACCCGCTGCAGCTATTACGACCAGAACTACGAATGGCGCAAGGCTATCGATTTTTGTATGAAGAAAGACGGTGAGATCTGTTGGGTCGCGACCCGCAGCAAACGTTGCCTGGCAATTTCCTCGACCGACACGGCACCCGCCCTGATTGCGCTGGGCGCGAAGGTACGATTGGTATCGGCGACGGGGACACGCGAGGTGCGCGTGGAAGACTTGTATCAGGACGACGGCATCGATTATCTGCTGCGGCGACCCGATGAGATCCTGACCAAGGTGCTGTTAGAGCCAAGCGAGGGATTGCGAAGCACTTACTGGAAGCTCCGCCGCCGTGGAGCTTTTGATTTTCCGGTGTTGTCGGTGGGCGCCGCGGCCAGACTAGGCGACGACGGTACGGTGGAACATGTTCGTCTTGTGCTCGGCGCGGTGGCATCCGAACCCCGGATGTGTGACGACGCTTGTAAATTTCTACTTGGCCAGAAACTCACCAATGAAGCTATTGAGGAGGCGGGCAGGCTTGCAGCGAAACGTGGTAAGCCCATGGATAACGCCGACTTCACCGTCCGTTGGCGAAAGCGGGTCATTGCCAGCTTCGTTGGCTATGCGCTCCATGAATTGCGCGGTGACGATATGAGTGGAACTAGGCTGCGTGTCTCTCGCCACGATCCCAGCGCAATGGTTGTGTGAGGTAGCGTTGATGATCGGAAAGCTCAACCATGTCGCCATTGCTGTACCGGATCTGGCAGTCGCCAGCGCTGTCTATCGTGACACGCTAGGCGCAACAGTGTCACCACCGGTTGAGTTGCCCGAACACGGCGTAACCACGGTATTCGTTGAAATGCCTAATGCAAAGCTTGAACTGCTGCATCCGCTGGGTAGCAGCTCCCCCATCGAGAGTTTTCTACAGCGCAACCCCGATGGAGGTATGCATCACATTTGCTACGAAGTTGTAGATATCTATTCTGCGCGCGATCAGCTCATTGCACAGGGTGCGCGAATATTAGGCAATGGCAAACCCCGCAACGGGGCTCACGGCAAACCAGTACTGTTTCTTCATCCGAAAGATTTCTGCGGCACGCTCATAGAATTGGAGCAGGCGTGATAGGTGGCGCGAAACGCCGATGACGCGTGTTCTCATCGGAATACTACTCATAGGCACAGTCGCTTCTTGCGGCAGACCCGATGCCCAGAACGGGCCCCAGGGAGAGTTCCCGATACGAGCTGTGATCGCGGTAGCCAACCAAGCGCCACTGGAGGAGACGATTTTCCTGGTCGGCAATCTCGCCGCCAAGGAATCTGTCGATATCAGAAGCGAGGTCGCTGCCAAACTAACTGAAATCGGTTTTCGTGAAGGTGACGCAGTCGAAGCGAACCAACTCCTATTCAGACTCGATGACGACAAACTGCAGGCGCAAGTGGCGAAAGCGAAGGCCCAGTTCGAACTTGCCGAACACGATTTCAAACGCGGCAGAGACCTATTGGTAAGAAAAACTATTTCTCATCAAAAATTTGATCAGCTCCAGTTTACCCTGGACGCTACCAGAGCGGAGTTACGCCTCACCCGTGAACGCATGAGTGATGCTGTAATTACAGCCCCCTTTGCCGGTCGCATCGGCGAACGGCAAGTCAGCCTAGGTCAGTTCGTTGATATCGGCCAACGCCTGGCTTCGCTAGTCCAGACCAATCCGCTGGAAGTCGAGTTCAATGTTCCGGAACGTCATTTAGGTCAAATAGTGGAGGCACAACGGATCGAAACCGAATCCGTCGCTTATCCCGACGAGACGTTCATCGGCAAAGTTTCCTTCATCGCGCCGCGTCTGGATGAACAAAGTCGCACAGTCCTGGTGAAGGCAGTAGTCGACAATTCGAATGGACGTTTAAAGCCAGGAATGTTTACGCGCCTGGAACTCGCCTTCCGCGCCCGTGACAATGCCATCGTGATCCCTGAGCAGGCGATTAGTTATCGTGGCGATCAAGCTTCGATCGTAATCATGAATGATTCGGACCGTGCCGAATTTCGTCCAGTCGAGGTTGGGTTGCGTCTGTCGGGCGTCGCGGAAATACTCTCCGGGCTAATTGTCGGTGAACGCATCGTCGTCGAAGGCTTTCAAAAGATGGTGCCTGGATCGCTCATAAGCATTTCTCCCAGATCCGCGCGCTACGGTGTAGTCGTTACCATTGAGTCTGAAGCCGAGAGCTGACATGGCGGACACGCCACGATCTTTTTTTGAGATCTGCATCCACCGACCAATCATGACATCGATGATGAGTCTCGCGCTCATCATCTTCGGCATCATCGGCTTATCAAAGCTGCCGGTGCGCGAATTGCCGGATGTCGATCCACCGATTGTCAGTGTCACAACCATCTACCCGGGAGCCAGCGCCGAAGTCGTAGAATCCGAGGTGACGGAGGTCCTCGAGGACGCTATCGCAAGCTCTGAATCGATCAAGATCCTTTCAAGTTCATCGCGCGAGGAAACGAGCTCAATAACCATCGAGTTTCTGCTCAACCGCGACGTCGATCTTGCCGCGCAGGACGTGCGCGACCGAGTCGCGCGCGTGCGCGGAGACCTGCCGGACGACGCGGACGAACCGATTGTCCGCAAACAGGACTCATCGGGCGGCGCAATCATCTGGGCATCGTTGATCAGCGAAGTGTTGACGCCACAGGAACTGACACGTGTTGCCGACGACGTACTAAAAGACCGGCTGCAATCTTTGCCCGGGGTAAGTTCGGTAATCATAGCCGGAGAGAAACGTTTTACGATCCGTATTCGCCTAGATGCGGAACGGATGGCTGCGCGCAAGGTTACTGTTATCGATATCGAGACAGCATTGCGCGAACAAAACGTCGAACTTCCAGCGGGTCGGGTCGAAAACCTACAGCGCGAGCTGACCATCCAGATGCGCGGTCAACTGAGAACCGTGGAAGAGTTCAATCGCCTAATCATCCGTCAAGACGGTGCAAATGTTGTGCGTCTGCTGGACGTTGGGTACGCCGAGGTCGGTGTCGAGGATGAGCGAGGTATCGCCAGAGAGAGTGGTCAGCCAACCGTTGGTTTAGGCATCGTGCGCCAATCCAAGGCGAACACTATCGACATCTCTCGGCGGGTGTGGGAAACGCTAGAAAAACTCGAGGACACGCTGCCGGGTGAGATCCGGATCCACAATTCCTATGACGAATCGGACTACATCAAAGTCGCTGTAAAAGAAGTGTTTCAAACACTAGGTATTGCACTCGTGCTAGTGGTCCTCACCATATTCGTGTTTCTACGCAATATCCGGGCGACGGTTTTACCCGCCTTGTCTATTCCCGTTTCTATTTTTGCGACTTTCGGCGCTCTTTATATGTTCGGTTTTTCCATCAATCTTTTCACGCTACTAGCACTAGTGCTTGCCATCGGCATTGTCGTCGATGACGCCATCGTCGTATTGGAAAATATGCACCGTCACATCGAAGCAGGAATGACTGCGTTCGATGCTGCAATCGTTACCATGAAAGAGATCGCTTTTGCGATCGTGACCATTACAATGTCATTGATTGCAGTGTTCACACCACTGGCATTCATTACCGGAGTGGCTGGCCGCCTGCTGGTAGAATTTGCGGCAGCACTGGTGATCTCCGTCATTATTTCTGCTTTCGTCGCCCTGACCTTATCGCCGAGCGCCGGTGCGCGGATCCTACAACCGGTGGGCAACGAAGACCATGGGCGAATTTTTCGCTTTTTCGAGCGCGGCTTCGGCAAAGTCAACAACATCTATGAACGCGTGCTTGGTTGGTCGTTGAATCATCGTAAATCGATAGCGGCGATTGCGCTCGCTTCGCTCGGGATGTCGTACTACTTTTTTACACAACTCGACCGTGAGTTTATGCCCTCCGATGACAAAGGCTGGTTTATGTTATTTCAAATCGCTCCGCAAGGGTCCACACCCGAGTACAGCGACCGCATGCTGCGACAGGTCGAAGAAATAGTCGCAGATATCCCCAACATAAGAAACAAGTTTACTGCAGTTGCACTACCGTTCGACGGTGCCGGCGATGCCACCTCCGGCCTCGCGTTCATTAACATGGAAAAAGGCGACCGACCTTCAGTACACGACACCGTCAACGGCCCGAATGGGCTTGGTAACCGCGTGTTCAACGAAGTGGAAGGCGCACTAGTCTTTCCCGTGCTGCCCAAAGCAGTACAGGTGGGTTTCGGACAACAGTCCTTCGCCCTGGTGCTTTCGCATTCGGACCTCGAAACGCTGAACGTATACGTCGAGGATCTGATGGCTCAGCTGAGAACCGAAGGCTTAGTCGCCAACGTACGGTCTACGGTCGAGTTAACAAAACCCGAACTACGGGTCTCCGTGGACCGTGACCGAGCAGGTGTGCTCGGCGTGTCGATTGAAGCCATCTCGCGCACCCTGCAGATCCTTTTTGGCGGCCAGGATCTCAGTGAGATTAAGTTAGGCGGCAAAGAATACGAAGTCATCGCACAAATGCAACGGGAACGCCGCTTAACGCCCTCCGATCTTGAGCGGTTGTTCATCCGCAGCAATACTGGTGAGCTGGTGCAGCTAAGTAATGTCGTTAATTTCGACACCGGCGCGGGCCCGAATAAGATTGAGCGGTTTCAGCGGTTGCGTTCTATGACCATAGAGGGGACGCCAGCTGGTATTCCTTTGGGGACCGCAGTGGCGAGAACCGAAACGATACTGCAAGAGACCATGCCACCAAATTTCAGCTTTGATTGGAAAGGCGAAGCCCGAAATTTACGCGAGACCAGCGGTGAGTTTTACTTTTTCACCGGACTTGCCATCCTGGTCGTCTTCATGGTGCTTGCCGCTCAATTCGAAAGCCTGCTACACCCCTTTACGGTAATGCTCGCATTGCCGTTGGCATTTGTGGGGGCATTTGGTCTGTTGTACGGACTCAACTGGATCGATTTCGCCGGCAATATGCTTCACGGTTGGGTCAACTATGCGCCCGAGCATCCTCCTTGGGCGGAAACACTACAGCGGTTTGTGCCACGCATCCCCTCGATGACCTTGAACATGTTCAGTCAAGTGGGGCTGGTGATCCTGATCGGACTGGTAACTAAGAATTCGATACTGCTGGTCGAATTTGCTAATCAGCGCATGCGCGACGGTTTGACCGCTCGCGAAGCAATGTTTAAGGCGGGTATGATCCGGTTTCGTCCGATCTTGATGACCAGCCTCGCAACTATTGCCGGAATCCTACCCATCGCTATCGGCTTCGGCGATTCGGCAGAAGGCCGGCGGCCATTAGGGGTGGTCGCGGTAGGCGGGCTTGCGACCAGCACTTTGCTGACGTTGGTTGTGATCCCGGTTTTCTACACGCTGTTCGACGATTTGGCAGCTAAATTTCAAAAGTCCGTTCGCGAAAGAGCCATAAGCCCGCATGCACCCTAGTAGCCAAGCGCCAGACCATCCTTACGCGGATCCGACGCACCGACGTAGCACCCAGTTCCCTGATCCAACATTATTGCCTGGGCGCCTCCCATCAACTCCCAGTCGACCGGCACAACCGTATGCCCGAGTACTGCCAACGCCTCCATGGTACTTAGTGGCGTGCCGTGTTCCATCAACACTTGCAAGCCACTCAAATGATTCCAGCGTGGAACGTCGGCGGCCTCTTGCAACGTCAGACCATGGTCGAGATGGGACAGCAAAAACTGCGCATGTCCCTGTGGTTGCATAGCTGCGCCCATCAACCCGTAGGCCAAATACAAATCATCATCTCGGGTTACCATTCCGGGAATTATGGTGTGAAACGGTCGCTTGCCGGGCGCATAGCAATTGACATGACCGGGCTGTAATGAAAACCCCGCGCCCCGATTCTGCAACAGAATGCCAGATTCACCACCCACGATTCCCGAACCGAACGGTGCAAAAATGGAATTGATAAACGATACTGCGTTTCCATCGCCATCGGCGACACTGAAACAGGTCGTATCGCTGCCAGCCGGCAAACCAGGATCGACAATATCCGCAGCCTTGCCGCGATCGATCAACTTAGCGCGGTCTTTTGCGTACTGTTTTGACAGCAGCTTATCGGTGATGAGATCGTTAGCGGCAGGGTCCGCAACATAAGCATATAGATCCTCGTACGCGAGTTTTTTTGCTTCGATCAACATATGCAGGTACTCGGGCGAGTTAAAGCTCATAGCAGAGACACCGGCTGAATCGAGAATATTCAGCATCATCAATACGCCCAAACCCTGCCCGTTCGGCGGAATTTGCCAACAGCGAAAGCCACGGTAGTCAGTGTAGATAGGGTCCACCCAAGTCGACCTGTGTTCTGCGAAATCATCAGCCGTCAAGAACCCGCCTGTGGCTGCCGCATAGTCCACAATTGCGGCCGCGATCGGGCCGCGATAGTAGGCATCAGGACCACCGGTCGCTACTAGGCGCAGACTTTCCGCCAACTTAGCATTGATCATCAGCTCGCCGACGCCAGGTGCCTTGCCGTTTCGTGAATAGATTGCTTTTGCATCGGTGCTCAAAGAATCGACACATGCCGCCCAATCGCCTGCAACCCGTTCTCCGACACGATAACCTTCAGCTGCAAAAGTAATTGCCGGCTCGAGCAGCTCTCCGAAGGGCTTGCGACCAAATTTATCGTGAGCCGTCCACCACGCATCTACCGCACCAGGTACGGTAACCGCTTCCCAGGCGCCGGCATCGACTGTGGCAGCGCCTTTATCTTGGAAGAAATCGAAGGTCAGAGCGGCCGGTGCACGACCGCTGCCATTGAGTCCATTTACCCGTTTCGTTGCAGCATCGTAATAAAGCGCAAAAACATCACCGCCCATGCCGGTCATTGCAGGTTCCACAACAGCCAACACCGCTGCAACTGTGATTGCGGCATCTATCGCATTACCGCCGTCACGCAACATATCTAGCCCGGCAAGCGTCGCATAGGGATGCGCGCTGGCAACCATGCCGTTAGCGCCAATTGCCACACGCCGCCCGGCTACGTACGGATTGGCACGAATGTCAGTATCGTGGAAGGGTAGCTCAATCATATCAGCGCCACCGTTATCGTCGTCCTGCATGGAGGCAAATCCCCTTTCCGTTAGTGGTCAACCACACGTCCAATAGTAGTGGCGAATACCTCAACGCCCCAAGGAAGTGACTGGGCGTGACTGCCGCCAAAACAACAAAATGGTTCAAACCTCTAGTCTCCAACCTATCTTCCTTTCCTTACGTTTACCCGGATGGGCATTCGACGGGCAGCAGATAGCCTGGTACTTAGCGACCAAGCGAGGCTTCATAGTATATTGGCATCCTGGAAGTGGACATCCCCCAACCCCTCAGTTATTGCACAGTGAAATTACACTTTGATCGTTGTCACTACCCTACCTACAACATTATCCCTTCATGAGGCGGTTCTTGTTTGACCGAAAATGGAACAACACCGTCGGTCATCCAGCAGCCGTCGCAGTCATCACTAGTCTGTTTGGAAAGCTCAAACATATAACCCATACGCCCGCCCCGCGCCGTCGTCAAAATTACAGGCTGCAACGCCAAACTACCGTCGATCTCCAACAGGCCAAACTCGGCCGCATGGTGATTCAGCATGGACACATAGCCCGGCGCACGGAGCATCTTGGCGAATTGCTGTAACGGACCGGTACTGGCCCGGTTGCGCGGCGAAGCGAAAGCGAAAGTAGTAGCGATGCCAGCGTCGGGATGGGGTTTATCGTTGTTACGCAGGGCATCGAGTTGAATCCTGACGACCTCATCAGGGGTGTATTGCGGCCCAGGAGCCGGCAGATCGCTAGTAGTGGCACCAGGCAGCGGTCCGGTGAATAAAAATCCGGAACAAACCAACACAGCAACGCTCACACGAGACATTAGCAGATCCTTCTTCAATCACGAACTCAAGTATAGTCGTTATAATCCGTCGTCATGAGTGATACCGACCGCCCCACCGATTTCATCCGGAACCTCGTTCTCGAAGACGTGGCAGCCGGTAGGAACGAGGGTAAAGTACTTACCCGCTTTCCGCCTGAGCCCAATGGCTATTTGCATATCGGCCACGCCAAATCGATCTGTCTGAATTTCGGTATCGCCGAGCAGTTTGGTGGCAAATGCTTCCTACGTTTCGATGATACCAATCCCGGTAGGGAGAGCGTTGAATACAAGGAAGCAATAAAAGCAGATGTTCATTGGCTGGGGTTTAGCTGGGAGACGCGCCTGACCCATGCATCCGACTACTTCGACATGCTGTACGGCTACGCAGTTAATCTGATCGAGGCTGGCAAGGCCTACGTCGATAGTCTGAGCGCTGAGGAAATCCGCCAGTACCGCGGTACGTTGACGAAGCCAGGTCGAAACAGTCCACATCGTGACCGTCCCGTGGTGGAAAACCTAGGCCTTCTAGAGGGCATGAAAAAGGGTGATTTTGCCAACGGCGAGCATGTCTTAAGAGCTAAAATCGACATGGCCTCACCCAACATGAACATGCGCGATCCCACTATCTATCGGATCCGTCGTGAAACGCACCATCAGACCGGCGACCGGTGGTGCATTTATCCTATGTACGATTTTACCCACTGCATATCTGATGCACTCGAATTGATCACTCATTCTCTGTGCACACTGGAATTCGAAGACCATCGTCCGCTGTATGACTGGTTCCTAGACCAGCTCGACGTCCCGTGCCATCCCCAGCAGATAGAGTTTGCACGGCTAAACATCAATTACACTGTCATGAGTAAACGCAAACTCAATCAGTTGGTTGCCGACAAACATGTCGACGGCTGGGATGATCCGCGCATGCTGACGCTCTCGGGACTACGCCGGCGCGGTTATTCGCCTGAATCGATCCGCGATCTATGCGCCCGCATCGGCGTTACCAAGAAAGACACTGTGATCGATATGAGTTTGCTCGAACTGTGTATCCGCGAAGACTTGGACAAGCGCGCACGGCGAGTCTTAGGCGTGTTACGCCCGCTGAAAATTGTAATCGAGAACTATCCAAACGATGTGGAAGAAGAGTTCGACGCGCCCTATCACCCCAACGACGAATCGCTGGGAACGCGCCTCGTGCCTTTCTCTCGAGTACTTTATATCGAGAAAGATGATTTCATGGAGACGCCATCTAAAAAGTTTTTCCGCCTAGCGCCAGGCCGAGAGGTACGTTTACGTTATGCCTACTATGTTACTTGCACTGAAGTGATAAAGGATCCAGCGACCGGCGAGGTGATTGAACTTCGCTGTAGCTACGATCCGGAAACGCGCGGTGGTTGGGCCCCGGATGGACGCAAAGTGAAAGGCACATTGCATTGGGTGTCCGCAACACATGCAGACAACGTCGAAGTTCGACTCTACGATCGCCTATTTACCGAAGCTTCCCCGGATGCGGGAGATGCCGATTTCACTTCACACTTAAATCCGGACTCGCTGCAACGCTTGACCGATTGTGTGGTGGAGCCTAGCCTCCGCACCGCGACACCGACCGATAGCTTTCAATTCGAGCGATTAGGCTATTTCTGTATCGATCCAGTGGAACACGCCGCCGGCCGACGCGTATTTAATCGTACCGTATCGTTACGGGATTCTTGGACCAAAAAGCGAGGCTAACGCGCTACGCGCGGTTTTCAATCAATAGAGGTTTTCCTCGTACTCTTTTTCGATTAACGCCTGCGCTTCGGCGTTACTTACCGGCGCATCCCCTCTAGGCGAGACACTCGGCTGACCGTCGGCACTCGCCGACGCCAACCACCTGAACCGCGAAAGTGCGATGAAACGTTTATGAAAATCATGGAGATGGATCTTCTCGACCGCAACAGCGAGGTGATGCGGCTCACCGAAATATTCTTCTAGACTCTGGTGATCAGTGATCGTGCCGGCGTTTGATAACTCGTTCATGAGCAGTGCCTCTGTAAGACAAGAGAGCCATCTTAGCGGGTGCCGAATACGACAATATTCCTGCCGTGTGTGGAAATGTGGTGCTGCGCTTCCATTTCCTTTAAGACACGCCCGACCATTTCGCGCGAACAACCAACGATACGGCCCAGCTCCTGGCGGGTAATTCTAATTTGCATCCCCTCGGGATGGGTCATGGCATCCGGCTCTCGAGAAAGATCAAGCAAAGCACGCGCGACGCGCCCGAACACGTCCATGAATGCCAAATCACCTACTTTGCGATTGGTGGAGCGCAAACGCATCGCCAACTGCGTATTCAGCGCAAACATGAGATCCGGAATAATGTCGACCATCGTTTGCAGTTTCTGGTAGCTGATCCGGCCAATCTCACTTTTTTGTCGGGCACGAACCAAGGCGGTGCGACTCATATCATCTTTGAATAAGCCCATTTCTCCAAAGAACTCTCCTTTGTTGAGATAGGCCAGCACGATCTCGTTGCCCTTCTTGTCAGCAAGCATTACCGCTACCGAACCGTCGATGACATAGAAGAGTTCGCCGGTAGGAGCTCCCTGTCGAATGATCATGGATTTGGACGGGTAGGTTTTACTGTGGCAATGCGCAAGAAATGTCTCAATTGCTTTATCAGTATCGAATAGACTTTCCATTTGACAGCGACCCTCGAAATCGTCCCCAGTCAGTTTAGCAAGCGCGATCTAACCCTAAAAGCTGGTCGTAAGGAGACCATTTCAATATAGTTAGACCCTGAGACAAAACTCCAGGAAGGAAGGTGAGGATGGCAGACGCAGATAAAACATTGGTAGGAATTCTCATGGGTAGCAAATCGGATTGGGGCACGATGCAGAAGACGGTCGAAGCGTTACAGGACTTCGGGGTCACGCATGAATGCCGCGTGCTCTCCGCTCACCGTACACCCGCGGAAACGATGGAATACGCTCAAACTGCAGAGGCCCGGGGCATGGAAGTTATCATCGCCGGTGCTGGCGGCGCAGCACATCTTGCGGGCGTCATCGCAGCCCACACCGTCCTGCCGGTTTTGGGTGTACCGATAGAATCAAAGTCTCTGAAGGGCCTGGACTCGTTGCTTGCGACCGTCCAGATGCCGGGCGGCATCCCTGTTGCCACACTGGCCATTGGCGATGCGGGAGCCCGCAACGCAGGTCTTTTAGCGATCAGCATACTGGCTAACAAACGAGGAGATTTACGGGAGCGTCTACATGAGTTTCGTGCCGCTCAGGCGAAAAAAATACTAGCGCAAACCCTGCCATAGTTGCGATCTTTATAACGAACAGCTACCCGAACAGTCGATCGACGATACGGAAGCCCGCCACATATGTCCCTATGGCCGATCCCAACGTGCTGAAAAGGAAAACCAACAACGTTCGGGCGACTCGATTAGCACGCCAACCCGAAAAGCTCAACGTGTCAGAACGCAAAGCGGCAAAATCTCCAACCGTCGGTCGACGCACATACATCTCGACACCTGCGGTGACAACGCCGGCACCAATGGTCGGATTTAGCGAGGTTAGGGGCGCGGCACAGAACGCGGTGAGGACCGTGATCACATGTCCTCCTGCGATCAAGGCGCCGAGTGCCGAGAGGCCACCATTGATAAACACCCAATCCGCAACCAGTTGCCAACCCAATTCAGGGCTACGGTTAAAGCCGATGGTGAACCCTACTACCACCAACGCGACTACCGACCAGGCAAAACGCCGCGGCCAACGGCTGGGCGACGGCACTTGGTCCAGCGATTCGAGCACCACACCAGCGTTATCTACATCTTCCTGCAGCTTGTCGCGCAGACCTTTAAGGTGTCCGGCTCCGACCACCACCAACACCTTAGATGCGGCGGCATCACGGATGCCCTGTTGGAGTTTGAGCGCCATGTATAGATCACGCTCTGCAATCAGTGGTTCGAATAGATCGCCGGCGGTGTCTTCAAACTCGGCGAAGGTAGCTTCCAACATATCAGTCGTCTTGAGTCGTTCTATATCTTCCTCGGAAAACTCGTCGCGCGAGAACATACTGCCAAGGAGGCCCGTCATGATGTACATCCGCCGCCACCACGGAACATTTCGATACACGCGGCGTAGCGTTACACCTATATCACGGTCGATCAGCAACACGCGTACGCCTGCCTGCTCCGCTACACGAATAGCGGCACGCATTTCCGCACCCGGTTCGATACCGAATTGTTCTGCAAGCCGCTGCTGGAACGAACCAAATGAAAGACTCGCCGTTACAATAAGCACTTTGAACTCGCGGATAAAATTAAACAGATCAATGCGAGCGAGCGAGTCTTGATCGACAATAGCCT
>CAZBOQ010000120.1:0-8890 GCA_964493555.1 uncultured Gammaproteobacteria bacterium
AAAGCATAGTAATGGGAACAGTGGCGCAAATAGTCCACCCAGCGCTGCCCATATTGTGCAGTTTATAGAATAACGACTTTGCTCGCTCTATCCCGAAAATTCGAAGGTAAGGCTGTCGGCACGTTTAGTCATCGTCAGCAATACTTTGTATGTTTCGTCCTTGACGCTCAGGTATTGACGCGCTTGCCAGCTGCCGTCGGGGAGTTCGAGCAGCCGTTTGCGCATTAAGCTTTCCGACTGTGCAATCAAAGTCTCGCAAGCAGAATCGACCACGTCGTTGCCGAACTTGTTAATGAGTTTCAGCATCCGATCCTTGGCCACGTTGTTGCACGCGATCATAGAGGATAGATCCAGCGCAACCATTTCAGGTGGCCGAACCATGTTCATAAAGGTATCAAGGATAGCCTGGTTCAATTTACCGCCTTCGACCAAACGCAGTCCTGGTGAACTGAAACCTTCGGTGTAAATATCATTGGCTTCAGGACAAAAGCCGCCGGGATTGGTTGCGCCGATGTCGTAGACATGCACGAAACACGCGCACCAGGCTACCAGTTTGCCCTGGTAATGGATGGGCGCGATCAGATAAACATCGGAGGTGTGTAAGGCCGCAGTATAAGGATCGTTTAACAGAAATACGTCGTCTTCACCAATGCGATCGCCGAAGCGCCTGATGATTGCCTTGCATGCCTCCGCAGCGCTGGTCAGATGGTGTAGGAATCCGCCGCCGCCCATCAACAGGGAGCCGTCCGCCCGGTATAAAGAGACCATGAGATCGTGGCCCTCATTAGTGATGGCGCTGCCGGAGACGTGTTTTAAGGTGATTACCGCTTCGTCGACGATCCGGAACAAGCGGTGACGGATGATGGCAAAGGTGATTGGATCCATGCGATGGATTCTAGCACCGAGAGCTCCGAGGATTTGACCCCTTGACAGTCTCGTCTTCCACCAATTAAATTCATCGTATGGCTATTGTGAATTACAGCAATGCTGGGTTCCCGGTACGCGAGGAATTCGCGGCGGCGCACGGCCGGTTTTGGGAACGTCTTGGCGCGCCAGGCGCATGGCTAACTGGCGCCCAGCGGGTGGATGTCGCCAAAGAGGTGCGTCAAGCCGCGCATTGTGACCTCTGTGCGCGTCGCAAAGCCGCACTATCGCCGTTTACGGAGCACGGTGAGCATGAAAGCGTAACTTCTCTGTCGGCGGAACAGGTAGAAGTCGTCCACCGAGTAATCAGTGATCCGGGTCGACTTACCAAAATGTGGTTCGATGGTGTTATTGCCCAAGGCCTGAGCGTCGAAGAATATGTTGAAATCATCGGTACGCTTGTAGAGGTATTCTCTATCGATGAGTTTTGCCGCGGCATTGGTGTCGCGCCGACTCCGTTGCCTCAACCGCAAAGTGGCGAACCCAGCCGCTACCGTCCTGTGGACGCGTCAATGGATGGCGCTTGGGTGCCAGTATTGCCGGCGCAAACGACCGAGGAGGGCCTTTGGACAGGGCGCACTGGTATGGTTATCCGCGCCCTGTCGTTGGTGCCGGATGAAGTGCGATCTATGCTGGACCTGTTGGAAGCGCACTACTTACATATCGACGATATTTGGAAGGTCACTGGCTCACCTAGAGGAACACTCTCTCGTATACAAATGGAGGTGGTAGCCGCGCGGGTGTCCGCGTTGAACGGCTGCTTCTACTGAACCTCTTCACATGTTGCGATGCTCCGTGAGGGTGTCGAGCTGGAAGGTGGGTCGGTCGACTATGCTGGGCTTACCGCTCCCGACGCTAAGTCGGTCGAGGGTATCGAGCATTCCGGCACATTGTTGCGCTTTGCTGATGCTTTTATGGATGATGACGAGCGTAAATACCTTGAAGCACGGCGAGCGCTGGCCGACCAGATGGGTGTCGAGGCAATGGTCGACGCGGTGGGGGTTGCATCCAACTTCCAACGCATGGACCGGATCGCTGATTCGACTGGAATACCATCCGATGGTGCTATGGTAGTAATGATGGAAGAGCTGAACCAGGAGCTTGGACTGAATGAATTCGTTTCAGCATCCAACACCCCTGGGATGTCCTGGCTACGACGGCTTTTTAACAAGCTGATTGTGGTCCGTGGCTTCCGGGCGATGATTCGCAATATCAGTAAAGCAGCTTGAGCACTGTCATTCTCGCCAAGGTGGAAATCGAGTCAACGCAATTTACCGGTGTCTAGAAGTAGACGCGTTTTAACTAACGGTCCATAAGTAACCAGACCAGTAAACGATATGCTGGCTATTTGTAGTCGCGCCGGCAGTAACAACGGGTAGCAGCGCGCTAGCTACTGTTTTTTTCGTTATTCGTTCCTCTGCTCACGTGGTTTCTTTCAACATTCGCCTTAGTATCTTACCGCTGGCATTGCGCGGCAGGATGTCGACGGCGGTGTAGTATTTGGGGACTTTGAACCGGGCGATCCGTTTTCTGGCGAAGGAACGTAAGTTTGGTTCGTTAAGCGTCTCACCTTCGGCAAGTACGATGAGCGCTTTGCCTACCTCGCCCCATGCTTCATCGGGGACACCGACCACCGCCACGTCCGCAACAGAGGGGTGGGCGAACAAGGCACTTTCCACTTCAGCGGGATACACGTTTTCACCGCCGGAAATTATCATGTCCTTTATTCGGTCGTGGATATAAATATAACCGTCTTTATCGCGGTATGCCGCATCACCCGTATGTAACCAGCCATCTCGTAGGGTTTCCATGCTAGTGGTCGGAAGTCCCCAGTATCCAGTCATATCCCAAGCGGCTTTTAAGACGATCTCACCTACTTCTCCATCAGCGCAGTCGCGACCGTCCAAGTCCACGACCCTGAGTTCACAGCCTGGGTAGGGTTTGCCCACTGAGCGCAGCTTGCCCAGCGCGGGATCATGCATTTCGGGTTTTAGGTACGTCGCAACGCCGATGTTTTCCGTGAGTCCGTAGACGTGACAAAAGTCACACTCAAAAAGGCGCTGGGCACGGTCGAGCAGAGCTGCAGGAATAGGAGAAGCACCGTAGCTGATCATTTTAAGTGATGAGAAGTCGGTCTCGGCGGCTGCAGGGAGACTCAATACCGCCGAGATCACTGCCGGAACCCATAGTGTGTCAGTGACCTTATAACGGCTAAGGAGCTCTAGGATTTCATTAGGATCACTCTTTCGCGTCAGGACGTTAGTACCACCACCTACCAGCGTTAGGCACAGGCAATTGAAACCAGCGATGTGAAAAGTGGGAGCAGTTACAAGATTAACGGTCGCAGGTGTAAATTTTGCCCAGGTCGCGCGCAAGGCGGCTAAGGCAAGTGAGTGGCGTCGGTTAGTGTGGCAGATGCCTTTAGGCTGTCCGGTCGTTCCGCTGGTATATAGCTGAATGATCTCGTCGTCGGGCTGTTCGTCCAGTTGTGGATCTTCGGTGGTGTGTGGGTCGAACCATGTTTCCAAGGTTGGCCAACGACGATGCACACCAGTCATTGTAATAATGGTATGCACGTTTCCGAGCTCGGCTTCAATTTGTTCAACGATAGGATGGTGATCCGCACCTACGAACAGTACTTCGGCTCCCGCGTCGTTGACGATGTAGCTTATCTCGGGTGGTGCCAACCGGGCGTTTACTGCTACGAGTGTCCCGCGGGCTTTAACGACCCCAAAAAAGCACTCCAGGAATAGGTCTGAATTGAAATCTAACAGGGCGATCCGTGCTCCAGGAGCAATGTCGGCCGAGATGAGGGCGTATGCAAATCGATTGGACTGTAGGACGACGTTTGCATAACTGCTTTTACGCACTTGAAAAATGGTGGCCGGAGCGCCGGGTTGTGTGGCAGCGTGGTTGCGCAGAACGTTGCAAAGCGTCGATGGTTGGGACATGGCTTTGATTCTGGCAGCCAGCTCAGCGGAGAGCGGCCCTTGCCGCGTCTGTGCGAGCGATTTTTTCGCCAAACATGGCCCGCCATTGGGCTAACGGTACGAAACTCGGATCTGCGGAATACCGGGCTTCCGTATCGGCAAGGATCTCGTCGTCGGAAAGCGCGAGGTCCAACGCTTCAACGTGTGGTTGATCGACATACCAGGGTGAATCGACAAATACCTCTAAACGATTGCCTTCTGGATCACGAAAATAGATCGAAAATGCGACTACGTGATTGATAGGGGTGATATCCGTTACACAGGTATGTGTTTCAATTCGGTCATTGACGAGGCGCAGATGTTCAAGCGACGGAACCCTGAGAGAAATCTGATTGATAAGTGTTTCCGTGCGAGGTGTCGTGCGGCCTTCGACCAGGATTATCTGGTGATGGGAGGAAGGGTCCCGACTGAGGAAGACGATATCTCTATCGCGAACGACACCACGATCGCTGACGATAAATCCCAGCACTTCCGTATAGAACGTTTCCATCTCCAGCACATCGAATACGGAAATGCCGAAATGGTTAAATTCAATTTCTGGGCTCTCGATCATGGCTATCGCCTCCCTCGTGGTGGTAAAAGGCTATGTATAGAAACCCGTGAACCCAGGGTTTGCAGCCTCGTCTCGAGTTCATAGTTCGGTCGCTAGACTAGGAAGATGAGCGCGATGACGGAGACGTTGCTATGCCCTGCGAGCTGATCCTCGACGACAGTATCCGGATATCCCACGGCGTTCAAGGCGCTATCAAGTTGGGTTTTGACTTACCCGGTAATATATTGGCTGGCGGCCGTAACCGTGGGCACGGTGGCCGAACGGTCCGCCCCTGCGATGTCGTTCACCAGAACGTCAGTGCCGATGGATGTTATGTCAACTTCGCAAAAGGGGATCTTACGGTTTTGTAGTCGGTTACGTACCAGTTCACAGGCATCGTTACAGGACGGTGCAAAGTGCAAAACTACCGGATTGCGGGCCGCAACCTCTGTCACGTCGACGGTTTCGACCTTTCGCGCACCACGTAGCTTTTTCAAACCGACTCGGTCCATGCCCCGGGTGCAGGTGTCCCGGAAGCTACCCCTGCCATCCTGTTCGACGCACTCGTATACCGTAAGCGCAGGTGTGTCACCGGTGAGGATTAACAGCAACAAAGTAATAGGTGCCTGGATCGGTTTGTCCATGTGAAATCGCTTTCTTCAACATGTTCTTAAAGGAGAGCGTGAGTATAACAATGGTTGTAACGGTTACGACGAACAAAGACGGTGACGGATGCGCCTTAAGTGGGAATATTGTTAGCCTGTTACCGGAAGAATCCCGCATAACTGGGGCCTTGTTCCATGGACTTTTGGTGTTAGCAACGCACTTGATCTTCGGCGAGGATTAGTCGTGATTTCAAAAAATTAAGCTTCAAGCAACACCCTGGGGTTACATGAAGCCGGCTGCACGAATATAATATTTCCAACATGATGAACTGCGGATGACGCCACACAGCGCTGCAATACCGCCCTCGAGCGCTGATCCGCGCAAATTCAATGCATTACGGAACCGCACGGCGCGATTATACCCGTTCCGGTATTGCTATGGGTCGGAAGCGAACGTGGCGGAATTGGTAGACGCGCTGGCTTTAGGTGCCAGTGGGGCAACCCGTGAGAGTTCGAGTCTCTCCTTTCGCACCATTTCGGGCGGTTCGTTAACGTTTGCGGATCTACCCATCATTCGACGGTCGTGGGGTTCAACAAAATGATGAACGTTTCTATTGACAGCACAGGACCTCTAGAAAAGCAGTTAACCATCGATGTTCCTGAAGAGCGGATTGCATCAGCAGTGCGCGAGCGCCTGCGCAAATTGTCTCGAACGACTCGCATCGATGGTTTCCGTCCCGGCAAGGTTCCGATGAAAGTAGTCGAGCAACGCTTTGGCACCATCGTCCGCCAAGAGGTGGGCGGTGAAGTCATGCAACAGACATTCGGAGAGGCGGTTTCGAAGGAAAACCTCCGTCCTGCAACCCAGCCGACCATCGAACCCGGCGCGCTAGAACCGGGTGCAGGTTTGAGCTATACGGCTACCTTCGAAGTCTTCCCTGAGGTTTCGCTGAACGGCATCGACGGGCTAGAGGTTGAACGACCGCATTGTGATATCGTCGATGCCGATGTCGATAAAATGATAGAAAATCTGCGTTCACAGCGAACCACATGGCGAGCGGTTGGGCGGCCGGCGACTCAGGGTGACCAGGTAACCATGGACTTTAAAGGCTTTGTTGACGGCGAAGCATTTGAAGGTGGCAGCCAAGAAGGTGGCGTCATCGAACTTGGTAGCGGCCAGCTAATCCCTGGGTTTGAAGACGGGCTAGTCGGCGTCCAAGCGGAGCAGAGCCTAGAAATCGATGTCAACTTTCCGGACGAATACCACGTGGACGAACTTGCGGGTAAACCGGTTAAGTTCGAAGTGCAGGTTAAATCGGTGGCAGAGTCGGAGTTGCCGGAGCTGGATGACGAATTCTTCAAGGCGTTCGGCGTTGAAGAGGGTGGTTTGGAGGCTTTTCGGACCGATTTGCTTAGCAACATGGAGCGGGAGAAGGAACAGCGTTTACAAAGTCTAGTTAAAGAGAATGTAATGAATGCATTGGCGGCCGGTATCGAATTAGAACTGCCGAAAGGTATGGTCTCTCACGAGGCGGAGCACCAGCGCAACACGATGCGACAGCGGATGAGTGCACAGGGTGCTGCGCCCGAGATGCTCGATGGACTTGACGACAGTCTTTTCGAGGAAGAGGCGAAACGGCGAGTCACACTGGGGTTGATCGTGTCTGAAATCGTCAAAACCGCCGATATCACTCCGGATCAAAATAAGGTGAGGGAAATTGTCGAGCGTATGGCCTCCGGCTATGAGGATCCGAACACAGTAGTGAGCTGGTATTACGAGGATCCTAGTAGGCTTGCAGATATAGAATCAGGCGTTGTCGAGGACGAATCGGTTGAGTGGGTCTTGCAGCGAATAGTCGTCCAAGAGGAGCCAATCGCGTTTGACGCTTTAATGAATCCAAGGCAGACTGAAGTCGCCAAGGAATAGAAGGTAGACAGAGATAAAATGAAGGATATGGACAGCTCCGAAACCCGCGCCTTAAATCTCGTACCGATGGTGGTTGAGCAATCAGCTCGCGGCGAGCGCGCCTACGATATTTATTCGCGTCTCCTCAAAGAGCGTGTGATATTCCTAGTTGGGACGGTAGAAGACAACGTCGCCAATTTGATCGTCGCGCAGCTGCTTTTTCTCGAGTCCGAGAACCCGGATAAGGATATACATTTATACATCAACTCGCCGGGTGGCTCAGTCAGTGCTGGATTAGCGATTTACGATACCATGCAGTTCATAAAACCGGACGTTAGTACCATGTGTGTGGGCCAAGCCGCCTCAATGGGGGCCCTGCTGGCGGCGGGTGGGGCTAAGGGCAAACGCTATTGCTTGCCGCATTCACGGCTGATGATTCATCAGCCCCTCGGTGGTTTTCAGGGCCAGGCGACTGATATTGATATTCATGCGCGGGAGATCCTAAAGGCGCGCGAACGTTTGAACGCTATTCTTTGTAAACACAGCGGGAAAACTCTTGATACGGTTCAAAAGGATACTGAACGAGATAATTTCATGAGTGCGGAAGAGGCAAAGGCGTACGGCTTGATTGATGATGTTCTGTCCGAGCGTAGTGATGCAGCATCGGGCATGGAATCTGTATAAGCGCCGAAACCGCGAGCGCTTCGACAAAGGGGTTACGAATGAGCGACGGAAATAGATCGAAGGGTGATGGGGATCGTCTCCTGTATTGTTCGTTCTGTGGAAAGAGCCAACATGAGGTACGCAAACTTATTGCCGGCCCGTCGGTGTTCGTCTGTGATGAGTGTGTTGAGTTGTGTAATGACATCATTCGAGAAGAAATCCAGGAAAAATCCGCTTCTGGGGTTGGTAGTAAGGTGCCCATCCCACACGAAATAAACGGTATTCTCGATGAATATGTAATCGGTCAGGGTCAAGCGAAGAAGATACTATCGGTGGCCGTCTACAATCATTACAAGCGGTTAGAAACGCGCGTTAAGCAAAATGATGTTGAATTGGCCAAGAGCAACGGGTTGTTGATTGGGCCCACCGGTAGCGGAAAGACGCTTCTCGCGGAGACTCTTGCTCGGTTATTAAACGTGCCATTCACGATCGCCGATGCGACGACGCTGACAGAGGCGGGCTATGTCGGTGAGGATGTCGAAAACATCATCCAAAAGCTGTTACAAAAGTGCGATTACGACGTGGAAAAGGCACAAACCGGCATAGTTTATATCGACGAGATCGACAAGATCTCACGTAAGTCAGACAATCCGTCGATCACACGAGATGTTTCAGGCGAAGGCGTGCAACAGGCGTTGCTGAAATTGATAGAGGGTACCGTCGCTTCGGTACCGCCACAAGGTGGACGGAAGCATCCTCAGCAAGAATTTCTGCAAGTCGATACCGCTAACATTCTATTCGTATGTGGAGGGGCGTTTGCCGGTCTTGACAAGATTATCCGAGAGCGCTCGGAAAAAGGTGGGATAGGCTTTTCTGCTGAGGTAAAAAGCAAAGAGGACACAAAGGCCACCGGGGAGATCCTGCACGGGGTCGAACCGGAGGACCTGATCAAATATGGATTGCTCCCCGAGTTCGTGGGGCGTCTGCCGGTGGTGGCGGTGCTCGATGAGCTCGATGAGGCGCAACTCGTGGAGATCCTCGTGGAGCCGCGTAACGCGTTGACGAAACAGTACCAGCGTCTATTTGAGATGGAGAACGCGGAGCTAGAATTTCGAGACGAAGCACTACGCCAGGTCGCGCGGAAGGCGGTAGAGCGGAAAACGGGTGCACGCGGGTTACGCTCGATACTGGAACAGAATCTGCTGGATATAATGTACGACTTACCATCTCTGAATTCGGTGGCCAAGGTCGTGGTTGACGATGCGGCCAT
>CAZBOQ010000121.1:0-18769 GCA_964493555.1 uncultured Gammaproteobacteria bacterium
ACCTTGAGGGATCGTTTGAAGTCGCACGACCTTCGTTCGCTTGGCTAGAGCGTGTACTGCCGGTCGCGAGCGGCGTGGTAATTATGCAGCAGGTATTGGATGAGTGGCTTCGCTATCTTTTATTTGAAACCGACGATCCGACGCGTCACTGGCGGGCTTTGGACGTTAACGCGACCCTACCCGAGTTCGATGCCAAATCCCGTCTTCTAAGTGTCAGAGAACCCGACCTGAGCGCGTTCAAGGCCCACGGCGGCAAACTCATTATTTACAACGGTTGGGGAGATGTCGGGGTGAACCCTTATTTTGCCTTGGACTACTACCAACAACTACGCACCAGCACGGGGCCCCATACCAAGGACTTTGCGCGATTATTTCTGGTGCCCGGTATGTTTCACTGCCGGGGCGGTCTGAACGTCGATCGTTTCGATGCCATCACTGTACTGATCGAGTGGGTGGAGAGCGGCATAGCCCCCGATAGCATCTCTGCGGTCCGGATAGATGACGGTCGGATTACACGTAGTCGCCCCCTTTGCCCCTATCCACAGGTCGCTCGCTATGATGGCAGCGGCAGCGTAAACAAAAAGGAAAACTTTAATTGCAAAGCATCTGCACCCTAACAAATCTAATATACTTCCACCGATCTTCACGAGGACTATTACTATGAGCGAAAAAACAGAATTGGCGGTCGACGATCTTTTCGGACTGCAGTACTGGCCAGCGTTACCGGCTTTCCTGATCTCTACTATGAGCGCCGAAGGCAAGCCGCGCGTCTCACCGTACAGCCTGGTGTTCTTTCCGTCCTACTGCAATGTCGCGGAGGCGGATGAAACGCCGAAAATTCTGACGTTCGTGCTCGGCGATTATGATACGTTTGCCGGCGCACGCGAGTCCACCACATACAAGAACATCGCGGCCACTGGTGAATTCGTGGTCAATATTCCGACCGCCACACACGTCAAACAGGTGGATACGACAGTCTTTCCTGCGGAAGACAAGTATGCAGCGGCCGGGTTTACGCCGGAACCTTCGTTGAAAGTTCGTACCCCTTCGGTTGCGGAATGTCCGATAAACTACGAGTGTGAACTACTTCGTATAGAAGACAACCGCTGGTTAGGTGAGCTGATTTATGGCCGGATCGTCGCTGTGCGGATAGATCCGGAGCTTGCCAAGATCTCCGATAAAGACCGAATGGCAGCCCTATCACCGTTGTTTCACTACGCCTACGGGCATTTCAACGGGACCTATTTCGGCCTAGGTGATGTTGTATTGGAGGAAACAGAGGAAGAGCACTAGGCGTTATGCCGCGACTTCACCCTATCTGCTTCCAAAGAAAGAGAGGGCCCTTTGTTCAGCGTAAAAGAACACTTCCCGAATAATCTGTTCGCCGGAGTAAAGGGAATAAAACAATCGAATCAATGCGGCAAAGCATAGGCAATTACATAATCGCCTTTAACGCTCGGAACACTCGAATGACCGCCAGAGACGATCACGACGAACTGTCGTCCGCCCGCGAAATAGGTCATCGGTGTCGTCAACGTAGTGGCCGGCAGTTTGTCCCGCCATAGCTCTTCACCACTGTCAACGTCGAAAGCACGGAAATTTCTATCAATAGTTGCGGCAATAAAAATAAGCCCACCAGCAGTGATGATCGGTCCGCCAATATTCGGTGTGCCGAGTCGCCAGGGAATTGGTAGCGGCAAGAACTCTTCTATTGAACCCAAAGCCACCTCCCAAACAATCGTTCCCTTGGCAAGATCAACGGCGGTAAGCGCGCCCCATGGCGGCGGAGTGCATGGTGCGCCCCAGGGTGACACCAACAACGTCTCCTGAACAGCATAAGGGCTGGTGCCCACTTTTTTTACCTCACCATAAGTTGCAAGGTCCGTGGCACTCAGCTTATCAATTTCATTCACAGGCACTATTTTACTGATCTTGGCGATGCGACTGGTATTTATGATCATCAAACCACTTTGTGGATCATATGCCGGCCCACCCCAATTCGCGCCACCCGCCGTCCATGGACTAATGAGCGTGCCCTCAAGGCTCGGCGGCGTGTAAACAGATCCGGTGCGGATCCCACGCATCAGTTCTCGGCATTTGCCTTGATCCCAAAAAGTGAACCCCCACGCATCGTCCGGTGAGGTGTGTAGTTTCAAAAGCGGTGGCGGCTTGACCGGAAAGGGTTGGGTAGGCGAATACCATTCACCTGGAAGATCGCCTTTCGGCACCGGTCGCTCTTCAACAGCAAAGAATGGCTCACCGGTTTCGCGATTGAAAATGAAAACCAGCCCCTGCTTAGTATTTTGCACGACCACCGGAACGGCTTCACCGTCCCGAGGCAGATCTACCAACAACGGCTGCGGCGCAAGATCGTAGTCCCACACAGTGTGGTGAACTACCTGAAAATGCCACAGGTACTCCCCGGTTGTACCCCGCAACGCGACCAGGGAATTGCCGAACTCATTGTTGCCAGGTCGCAAACCTCCGTAAAAATCTGGCGCAGGGCTGGAAGTCGGTAGAAATATGAGATCGCGGTCCTCGTCTACAGACATGTTCGACCAGACGTTGGCGCTTCCGGTGACGATCTGATTGGCAGTGCCGTCCGTGGCTGCGGCACTTTGTGGTGTCCGCAACGGGTCGAACTCCCAACGCCGCGCCCCCGTTTTCGCATCGAACGCGCGCACTTTTCCACTCGGTGTATCAGCACGATAATCATCCACGATCGCCGAACCCAGTACCGCGACACCGTTGACAATCGCAGGCGGCATAAGGTGTCGCACTTCACCGCGGAAAGCCTCCGGTTTACTGGTAGGAATCGTGATCTCACCATTGTCGCCAAAGTCGCTGCAGCGCTTCCCGGTCCTAGCATCGATCGCGAACATTCGCAGATCGTTCGTGCCAAACAGCAGGCGATCTCTACATGGCGTACCCGCAGCCGCGATTTCGTCTCGCCAATGTGCGACGCCGCGGCAACCGTAAGCCGCGCCATTTTCGTGGTTCAGTGCGATCTGTGGCTCGAAGACCCAGCGCTCAATGCCCGTTGCCGGATTAAGCGCGATAACACGATTAAAAGGAGTACACACAACCAAGTTACCAGCCACCAGGATAGGGATGTCTTGATCGTAGGTGAACTTGAAAGCTTGCTCTCCGCGCCGGGCTCTTTCTCCCGTTCGGTATTGCCACGCAATAGTCAAATCTTCGACGTTTCTTCGGTCGATTTGGTCAAGTCGTGAATAACGTGTACCCGCCTTGTCAGCACCATGGACAGGCCAATCACTGGCAACGCACCAAAAGCTCAGCAATCCCAGTAGAATGGCGGTCGCTAGTCGACTATTGCTCACAATCCACCAGAGGAGGCTAACCACTGCCCGTGTTGTTCGCCCCTCGCTTGGTCCAGCGCCTCGGCGCCAGCACGGTACTCGGGGTCTGGATCGAATATAACCGCATACAGTGCAGTGCAATCCCAGTTATTGAGTTGCCCGGTTTCGCCGGGGCAATTGGAGATAGTCACAATAAGATCTCGGTCAGCCTTGAGATCGATGTAATCGCCGGGTTTGTTGGTCACTGTGGGAATTTCTAGACCACCATTGGCCTTGTAAACCATGTGCATGAAAAATGACACACAGCTTCCCCAGTCGACGTCCTCGGCAGAAAACTTCGGCAATCCCGCCATGCGCATGGCGGACACGAAATTGTCGTGGCAAGTATGCTGATTGGGCACTCCGCGGATCATGCGACCCCAAGCTTCGTTGCAAAAAGCACCGGCGAAAGCGTGGTGACCCTCCGAAGTGTCTTCCGAGATCATCGCGAGTCGATCTCCCTTCTTCGACCACACCCCGTCGCCCGGCACCCAGTTATCCCATTTGCGTTCCTTACCAATGCTGTGACTACAGTTGGCACGGTTATAAAGATCCTCGGCGTCGTAAATGATGCAGTCGAAGCACTGTTTCCCCTCTAGATCAATAACCCGGATGACCTCTCCCTCCCTGACTAATCCGCCCCAATAACCGCGCGGAGGTAGGAATTCATACGCTCTCACCACCCCCGGAACGGCCGGTTTGTCGTTCATTAATCTAAGGTACCGGGTATACGCAACATCATCGGGTGCGGCGTAGGACGGTGTGCTGTCATTGCTGTGATTGGCGGTCATCAGTGTTCCTCCGCTTTGTCGATAAATTCGTGTTTGCTGGCACGTCCCGTAGGGTATGGCCAGACCTCAAGTACTCTTTAGCGTTCCGGATGGTCGTAGATAGTAAGTTCCTCACCTACGGCCTGTTTCTCTCAATACCACCTATTGGCGAAACTGTTCGCTCCCAGATGCCCACAAGAGCTGTCTAATCTTTCGGAGTCAACAATGCTGACCGGGTTCGTTGGTAAATGATGTAGGCCCACAATGCTTAGTATCGTGCCGATGAGCCTCTCAACTCAACCGGCTACCGGCACTGAGTGCGATCCGCTAGGATCAGGCGGCCCAAACAGAAGAGTACCGATGGCTAAACCAAAAGATCTGGGTCTAGATACCCTCAGCCGGCCAGCAGCCGGATTCGCCCCCCGGAGCACGCGCCACGCCGCTCTATCAAACAACGTCGTTCGCCTTTCAGGACAGCGAACATGCTGCATCCCTGTTCGACATCGAACGGGCAGGCCACGTGTATTCTAGGATCTCGAATCCGACGATCGACGTTCTCGGAGAGCGTGTAGCACGACTCGAGAACGGCGTTGGTGGCAGCGTTAGACCTCCGCTCTTCCTCCAGGCTCTCTGGGAAACGACTGCAGTAAAACGCTCGGTCAAACGGATGAATTAGTGAGTTCTGTCTCTAAAAAGACACCACGGATCTTTCGCCACAGCGACGATACCCTGATCCGCGTAATCCGCAACAGCGCCTGGATGTTCACCGGCAAAAGCGTCGGCGCGGTTCTGAGTCTTTTCTACCTAGCGATTCTAACCCAGACTTTGGGCGTTGAAGGTTTTGGTCAATTCGCTCTGATTTTTTCCATGGTCCAGGTTATCGCGGCGCTGCTTCGCTTCCAGACGTGGCATTGCATTGTCAAATTCGGCGTGCGTCCCCTGCTCGAGCGGTCGGAGGAGAAATTTTCCGCTCTTGCTTTTCTCGGTCTTGTGGTCGAAACGGCTGGCGCACTGGCAGGCTGCATAGTGGCCTATTTCCTGATTCCAGTGATCGGCGAGTATTTTGGTTGGTCCGGCGAATTCGTGGATGTTACACGGTTATATGCTTGCGCCGTTCTGCTGTGCGTACGATCGAGCGCGACGGGGATACTGCGTGCCCATGACAGATTTCGCGAGACTGCACTTGCAGAGGCTATGAACCCCATAGGACGGATGCTGGGTGCACTTGTCGTTCTACTGATCGGGCCTAGCCTAAAACATTTCCTGTTCGCGTATGCAGCTGCGGAAATATTACGCGCAACCGTGTTCTGGCTCTTGGTCACGCACCACACCCCGCTACTCGCCAATGGACTACGCTTCGCGAAATTAGCCGCTGCTGTCCGCGAAAATAACGGAATTTTCCGTTTCTTTTTCATGACCAATGTCTTCGAGCAAATCACCATTATGCGTGAGCATCTCGTTGTACTGTTAATCACTTTCGCTCTCGGACACAAACCGAAGGGAATGTATCGTATCGCTAATCAAATTACTAACGCCGTCTCCCGCATCGCCGAGCTTTTCGCCCGCCCCTTATTCACCGAAATGGCCCGCATCTACGCAAGTGGAGATATGAGCGGCTTCACTCAGCTCTTTTTCCGTTCACTGCGCATTTCAGCATTGGGTGGCAGTGGAGCTATTTTGCTACTGATAATTGCCGGCAAACCCTTTTTGAATCTGATGGCAGGGCAAGCGTTTGTCGCTGCTTATCCGCTACTCGTGTTAATGGGTGGGGCGTCGGCTTTGGGACTTATCGGAGTGGGGCTCGATCCGCTGCTGCAGTCTTCGGGTAGGGCACATATTTCCTTGTTAATCAGCCTGTCGGGGCTAGCGCTTTTGCTAGCAAGTATTGCGGTGCTCTTACCAGTTTACAGCGCGCTAGGCGCCGCGGTGGCGATGTTTATTGCTGCGACTGCTACCCTCACGGCGTTGCTGTTCGTGAGCTTGCGCGAGGTGCACAAAATAAAACAATCTGGCTCTAGCGGCTAACCAGCTGCCGCCCCAGGTATACCGATAATCTCTTAGTCCCATGGTCTATCAACATATGCTGTTGTGATCCGGCGCACATGATTACTAGAACTCCGATGCCTAGTGTCCTGTCCAAATGCTCATCAATTCAGCGCTGGTCGTCACGTCGCCAAAGGTAAGGCGTACGTTCTTCAGCGTGGCATCATGCAGATCGTGGTTGTGAGAACCCACGCAATCCTCTGGAACGACAATGTAATAGCCGTTCATAAACCCGTCGCGCAGTGTGGATTCCACACACACGTTGGTCGCAACCCCAGTCATAATGAGAGTGTTGATGCCGTTGTCGCGCAGCAAATTATCAAGCTTGGTCCCGGAGAACGCGCTATAGCGATGCTTATCGATAACATATTCTCCAGCGCACGGTTGCACACCGAAAAACTCAGCGCCCCAACTACCTTCTGTACACAAGGTCTGCTCGCCGATACCGTTCTCCTGCTGCTTGGCAAGCATCGGAGACACCAAGAAGCACGGATCGTAAACGGCGCGCACCCAGATAATTAACACCCCCTTGTCACGCCCAGTATCGACCAAACACGTGATGCGCGTAGCAAGCTCGCTCGCGTGGCTGACATCCTTGTGCTTCACCTCATTTATATAACCCCCTTCAGCACAGAAATCGTTCTGCATATCGACAACGACAATCGCACTATGTTCGGCAGCGATCTTTTCACTCAGTGTCGCCAGTATTGTTCGCATAAGACTCGCCTCCGTAAGCGGCTCATGATATCAGCCACGGGCAGCCAAAGCCCTGAGATTTTGCCGTAGACCGATGCCCAGACCGACCTATACTTTGAGACTAAAACCGAAACTAATGATCACGCAGACGCTCTAATATTTACTCAGTTAGAATCGAGGCCTCAATACAATTTCCTCTCTTCCCCCAGACAGAGGCTAAAGTGCAGCACAGCAAACCAAAGGAAATACTAAAATGCACCGCAGACAATTCAACCAATCAGCCGTAGCTGCGGCGTTGACATCGTTACTTAGTTTAACTCCATTCGATGCCGTGGCCAGGATGGACCGCGCCACCATAGAGCGCGTACAGGCTCAATGGCGGCGATTCATTGTCGCGGGCGCCCAGATTGCAGAATCGACCGCCGCCGTGGAACTGAGCAACACCGCATGGCGCGAACAAGTGGGTAACGCGGCCTACCATATTCTGTTCAAAGAAGGGACAGAACCCCCATTCTCGAGTCACCTTAACGATGAGAAACGAGACGGGTTATTCGTTTGCGCAGCCTGCCGCTTGCCACTATTTACATCGGAGATGAAGTACGACAGCAAAACCGGCTGGCCGAGCTTTTTTACCAGAATTCCTGATCACATCGCTACCAAACGCGATTTCAAATTACTCCTACCACGTACGGAATACCATTGCGTCAAATGCGGGGGTCATCAAGGCCACGTATTCAAAGACGGTCCCGCGCCCACGCATGAGCGCTGGTGCAACAACGGCCTGGCTTTGCGGTTTCTTGCGAGGACCTGACAAGTGGACCGTCGAAGGTCCATCCACCGACTCGCGATTCTTCGTCGATCAGTATACTTGTCGCGGGTACATCTATCCCAAGAATTATGGTTTCGAGCCCGAGTCGAGCCTTTTCTAATTCATTGCATTCGTATCTCTATGCTCCAGAAAGGCGTTCGAGACCCGCGTATTGGAAAAGTTCATTGCCGTTCGCCCATCACCGAACAACATAATTCAGGATCGATTGAGCCATCGACAAAACGACGATTAAACAGGCATTGAGGTGCTGGCCAAAACTTATCGAGAAACTGGCGAGACAGCGGCTTCCCTAAACCCGGCTATATGCTGCTGGTCACGCTCAGTCGACGCCATGTTGCTCTCCATTGCCGATCATTTCCCGGCCGTTTTCGCCATGAGTTGAGACATTTAGCTCCCGCCGTGCCTAGTCAAAAACTCATGGGTCGTCATCACGTCACCGAATACCCTAGCTACGGTCGTGAGTCCTGCCACATGCTCCGCATCAGAGCGTGCAGCATTAGCGTCCTCGATCATAATGCAGCGAAAATCTCGCATCATGGCGTCGCGTGCCGTCGATTCGCAGCATACGATAGTAACGGGCCCAGTAATTACAACAGTGTCGACCCCTCGATCCTTAAGTAACTGCTCAAGCTCACAAGCCCCTTCGATAAAAGCGCTGAAACGATCTTTATCGACAACAAGGTCTGATTCCCTCATTTTCAATTCCGGCCAGAAAGCATATCCCTCGTTGCCCGGATACATCGCTGAGCGAACACGCTCAGCGTCTTCGCCGAAAAACTGCTCGAAGTATACTGCCCAGTTTGAGCGACCAGTCTCAGCGAAAGCGCAACGAACCCAAACCACGACTGCTCCAGCGGCGCGCATCTCTGTGGCTAGATGATTAATATTTGAGACAATTCCCCGTGCCGCTGGTACCTCCAGCACCGCCCCGGGGGCGACAAAGGCCTTCTGCATATCGATGACTAAAAGCGCAGTTTGCTTAGGCGTAACCGCGTCGACAACATGATCTCGCCCACCGCGCCGCTTCCGTAACAGTTCGCGAAATTCGCGACTCAGGGTTGCCTTATGCACGCTAGCCGTCTTGCCTCGTTACAATCGCAGTCTTGGTCATTTCGCTTCTCCGACTTCCTGCCCATTTCAACTAACCTATATGTAGTGCCTGTTCCCGCCAGAGTTTTGGTTCCGGCAACGTTGTCGCTAACCATAACGCAACTAGCGAGCCTGAACATGCGAGGATTATCCCCATCGTATAGCTTGCAGAAAAATCGAACACGTAGCCAGCGAGAAGTGATCCTAGGAACATTCCGATTCCCGCACCGGTATATTGCAGACCAATGATCCCAGTTATATTGGGCCCATCAAAGTAGTCGGCGATCAACGCCGGAATAATAGCGACAAAACCACCATACATCGCGCCGAACAAGCCCGCAAAAAGCACCAACATCCATGGGGTGATAGTCGCCAACCACAACAAGTGGGCAACAACCAGTCCGACGAAAACGACCAGTAATCCCTTGCGCCTCCCTATCCGGTCAGCAATGGCACCGAGTGGAAAACGCCCAGCGGTACTACCAAAACCTACCGCCGAGAAGGCGAGCACCGCTGTTGCGCGACCAAAACCCAAATCCTCACCGTACGGTACGAGGTGCGCAAGCGGCATCGCGAGGCCTATCGAGACGGTGATTTGTGCGCAGTACATAACAATAAACGGTCGGCTGACTGCAGCCGCGCGCAAGGATATCCCGGTTTTTTTCGTTTTAATCGGCTCGCTACTCACCGGAGCATTATCTGGACTCAGTCCCATCATATTCGGATCTGATGCGAGCAGCAGCGAGCCGATGACTCCTATCACACCCGCACCGAGACCCATCTGCAGGAATGCCAAACGCCAATCCGTTGCACTGATCAGCACCGACGCGAGCAACGGTACAATGAGCGTTCCGAGGCCAATACCTGTGACCGCGATTCCCGTTGCGATACCTCGACGCTGCACAAACCAGCGTTGTACCGTTCCGATCGCCGGTACGTAGATCATTGCTGTACCAATACCGACACCAAACCCAAAGTAGCAATACACTTCCTCCAGCGCCGCTGCACGACCAGCCAGAGAGAGTCCCAAAGAGACGATACAAACCCCGCTTAGCACTACCGGTTTACTTCCGAAACGATCCGCTGCCAATCCGCCAACCGCGCCAAACGAGAACAACATCAATATGGCTATCGAAAATACCAGCGATACAGAACCGCTTTGCGCGGCAAACTCGGCTTGTAGAGATTCAAAGAAGACAGTAAACGAATACGTCGCGCCGAAGCCAACGAAAAGCACCATGAACGCGCCAGCAACGACATACCAACCGTAGAATATTTTCACGTCACATTCATCGAACGGCTGTACCCGTGGGATAGATATTCAAATGCTCACGACCCTCTCGGCGATTGCCTAACCGACCTCGTCCGAAGAATCGTCTCGTATGAAATGCGCACCTTCTACCGTAACCTTTACCTGAGCCGTCTTGCTACGGCAAAACGCACATTTTCTGGCTAGTCCTCGCAACTCGCAATCGACTGAACAGTCCTTTCATTTTGGGCGAACCCCTTGATCACGTCGCCATTGCAGGTTGCCCTACCGAAAGTCAGTGCGGTACCCCAGTCATGCGACACAAACACAATCTCCGCGCCGACACCCAAAGCCGCAAACGCTACATCCATGTACTACCGATACTCCATGAAAGTGTATCGCTCGGAACCTGAATCATCTAGCTCACCTGGACCAGACATACCCATGAAATCCAGCACAATGCAACGTCCATACTGTGCAATCTGAGGGATGATGTTATGCCAGACATAAGAGGGCATGGGAGTATCGTGCTGGAACACAATTAGACCACCTTCGCCCATCTCCAGGTACGCCTTTTATTATCAATTACTTGTATATTCGTTTTGTCGGATAACGGCGCACTCACTACCTTCCACCTCACGAAGGTTGTCATGCCCGCATGTTAAGCTTTGTGTCCGCGCTTTAGAAACACGAGATACGCTTATGCTCCATCCGGCCCATGACAAATTTGAATACGACATCGTCAAGTTACACGAGTTTTTTGTCACCTGGTTTCGAGGTGATTGTGAACGAAACGAGGAGTATTTCGCCCAACGCTTTACCGCCCGCTTCGCCGCCGATTTTAAATATGTACTTCCCGACGGCCAAACGCTGAATCTTGAGACCTTAACCGGTGTGCTCAGGGATTCTTACGCTTGCAGCACTGATTTTCGTATAAAGATCCAAAGTGTCGAGACATGCAGCGCAGGCGGTGACCTAGCCATCGTCACTTACCGAGAACTACAGAAGGGCGAACCTAATTCGCCTGCTAAAGATGCGCGTATCTCAAGCGCTGTCATGAAACTAGAACCACAAGCACCAAACGGCGTGCATTGGTTACATTTGCACGAAACATATTTGTCCGCGGAGGCTGTCGCCGAGCTGTCGTTTGAATTTTGACCCGAAGACTAAACCGGTGGACCTGCCACGGGCGCGCCCAGTTTCTCGAACTCGGCGCCGATCGCCAACACGCGGGCATCACTATCGTTGGGACCGACAAACTCGACGCCTACAGGCAGCCCGCTTCCGGTTAATCCGCCCGGTACCGTCAGGCATGGAAGCCCTGCGACACTCGGTGGATCTGTGCTGCGAATATAGGTCGGAAAGGTTGGCACCTGTTTGCCGTTCAACTCCACTGTATCTTCCTGACCAATCGGTCTAGCCGGCATCGGAGTTGTAGGTACGACCATCGCAGCGAGGTCATTGTCTGCAAAGTAAGATGCATAGGTGCGCTGTAAAATCGGACGGTGCACACCCATTGCGGCTTGGTAGACCTCCGAGGCTAATGTGCTGGCACCGTCAAGTTCTTGCATTAACCGCTCCCGCTCATTCTTTCCCGCTACCTGTGAGATGACATGGTGCGCGTTGAAGGGCAAACCGGAATAATAAAGATAGGCACTGAGCTCCCGTGGTTGCTCATACATTGCGATGGCGAAACCGGCCGCGTCGGTCAATACCCCGACACTGGGCAGATCGACTTCGACCAAGATCGCCCCGGCCCGCCTGAGACGGCTAAGCGAAGCCTCAACGACCAACTCCAAATCGGCGTCGAGATTATCGTAAAAATATTGCCGCGGCACACCAAGCCGCAAACCCTTCAAAACGACGCTCGTGGGAGCTTGCCTGCGCGCCGCACACACCGCATCAAGGGCGACCACATCCCGGACCGAGCGCGCCATTGGTCCGGGCGTATCCCGTGTCGTTGAAATCGGCACGATACCGCGCTGGGAATAACGATGCAGCGTCGGTCGAAAACCCACTATCCCACAGTGCGCTGCGGGTATACGGCAAGACCCCCCAGTATCAGTGCCCAGCCCCGCTGTAACCAAACCCGCACTGACAGCAACCGCTGTACCGCCACTGGATCCGCCAGCGATTAGGCGGGGGTCATAAGGGTTTCTCACCGCACCAGCATGAGCATTGTTGCTGGTAATGCCGAGAGCGAGTTCATGCATGTTGGTCTTACCCCCGACCAGCGCATCCGCTGCCCGAACCGCTGCGGCGACCGGCGCATCAGCTGGCGGATGCCAATCCTGCAAACCTGGAGTACCACCAGTCGTGGCATAGCCCTTGACGTCAATGTTGTCTTTGAATGCAATGACAGCACCACCCAAGGGCCCAAGTTCCACGCGGCGCTGCAACCGAGCCGCAAGCGCTTGCGCTTCGGCTTTCATTTGCTCTGCGTCCTGCGAAATAAAGGCATTAAGTCCGACGAGGCGTGTGTTGCGCTCGAGCAAAGCATCAACGTAGGCAACCGGGTCGACCCGACCTGCTTTGGTTCCTTCGATCACATCCAACATGGAAAGCGCCGTAAGTTCCACTTGCTTACCATCGGCTGCAAACAACCGCGTATTAGAAAGCGCGAACGCTGCAGCAACGCCAGCGCTCAGAAAACTTCGCCGAGTGGCAGGCAAATGTTTCGCTTTTGGTGATTCGCTCATACTCGCACCTCGGTTCCAGCATATGTAACTTCACGTGGCTGCTGATCGTACAATAACCGTTATGACCTTAATACGTCCCTTTCGCGGTTTGCGGCCTACCGGTCAATACGCAAGCGAGGTGTTGGCTCCGCCCTACGATGTTTTGAGTTCTGCCGAAGCTAAAGCACTGGCGGCGGGCAAGCCGTGGAGCTTTCTGCACATATCAAAACCAGAAATCGATCTTCCTGACGCCACTGATCCCTATAGCGACTCCGTCTACAGAAAAGCTGCAAAGAATTTTGGCTTGATGCTGACCGCCGGCATACTTAAGCGCGATCCCGCACCTTGCTATTACGTTTATAGAATGCGCGAGAATGACCAGGTACAAACCGGTTTGGTTGCAGTCGCCTCAGTGCAAGCATACCGCAACAACCGCATTCGCAGGCACGAAAACACTTTACCCGAAAAAGAACGAGATCGCATAAACCAAATCGAAGCTTTGAATGCGCAAACCGGTCCAGTCTTAATGGCCTACCGAGATGATGACATACTCGAGCGACTGCTAAACAGCGAGTCGGAGAAACGGCCGGAGATGCAGGTAACCACCGACGCTGCGGTCGAACACAGTCTCTGGGTTGTCTCTGATGAGAAAAAGATCGCGACACTAACTGCTGCTTTCGATGAAATGCCGGCCTTGTATATCGCCGATGGTCACCATCGCTCGGCCGCTGCCGCCGCAATCGCCGACAAGCGCGGCGGCACACGGGATTCGGCCGCTTGTTTTTTTCTAAGCGTCATGTTTCCGCAAAGCGCGCTCAGGATATTGGATTACAACCGCGTCGTAAGAGATCTCGGCGGCCGTTCCGCCGACAATCTGAGGGCCTCCATTGCTTCCAATTATCGCATCAAAGCAATCACTGATGCTGTTCGCCCGAGCGCAAAGGGCATGTTCACGATGTATCTCGACCACCAATGGTACCAGCTTGATCTACGCCGAGCGATGAAGCGCATGGAGGCGCCCGTGGCCGAACTTGATCCCAAAATACTTACCGAAACGATCCTGCAACCACTGTTAGGAATAAAGGACCTGCGCACTGACCCGCGTATTGAATTCGTTGGCGGTCGCCGTGGTCTTGGGGAACTTGAACGGCGTGTTGACAGCGGCGAGATGGCAGTCGCTTTTTCGCTACTGCCGACTAGCATGAGCGAACTCGTAGCAGTCGCGGATGCTGGCGCAATTATGCCACCAAAATCAACCTGGTTTGAACCAAAACTCGCGGACGGCGCAGTATCGCACGTTCTGGATTAGATAAGAGCCAGCAGCTGATCCAAGTCCAATTGTCCTTCTGCAGTCGTACGCGCAGGTGCCCCAGCCGGCAGGCTATCGCTCCACGACGTCATAACTAAACTACCCGGCTTTTCGCACGGTTTCCGGGGAAGATCCCGCCACAGCCTCGGCGGACCAATGACGCCGAGGATCTCTTATCGATGGCCCAGCCACAAATGATGCATTGGATCATTGCCGTACTCCTCTGGGCAGTCGGTAAACGGGCTGGTTGCGAAGTAACGGGTAGCGACCTAGGATCAGACTGTTGCGAGAACTGCAACACAATTCTGCGGGGGCATTAATGATTGAACTCCATCAGTTTCCTACCGACTATGGGCTACCCAACTTCAGTCCATTTTGTATGAAGGTGGAATGCTTCCTGAAGATGGCGGAGCTTAAATACAACATTGTCGAAATCGCGGTTCCTAACAAAGGCCCCAAGAAAAAAGCGCCTTTCATCGATGACGGCGATGTGCGGATGGGCGATTCTGAGCTCATTATTCAATATCTGCAGAAAAAGCACGGCATCGACATCAACCAATCGCTCAACCCCGAGGAACGCGCAATTTCCCATAGCACTCAGAAAATGCTCGACGAACACTTTTACTGGATACTGGTTCACAGCCGTTGGATCGACGACCGTGGCTTTGCTGTCGTTCGACCACTTTTCTTCGGTGGGCTACCGCCGATGGTGCGCAGTATCGCACCGATAATAGGGCGCAGCAGCGTGCGCAAAGCGCTCTGGCAGGCTGGCATGGGGCGCCACACCCCCGATGAGATATATGCTTTCGGTAAGGCAGATATTCAAGCGGTCGCGGATTTGCTCGGTGATAAGCTCTACATGCACGGTCCGGAGCCGACGTTACTTGATGCCTGTGTCGTGTCTTACACCGGTAGTGTCCTGCTCCCGCCGATCGAAACCCCGCTCAAAGAAGCAGTCAAATCCCATGCAAACCTAGTCGCCTTCAACGAGCGCATGATGCAGCGCTATTTTCCTGGCTGATGGGGCATCAGCTACCGACCCGACTGCGCTCCAAGCTTGAATATAAACGAACCCGCTGGCACCATAACGCCTAATCGCTAAGATACCGAAAACAAACGACAAGTGTACGAATGCGTTGGGTTCCTCTCCATTTTCTGTTGGTACTGATTGCTCTGCCGGCGAGCGCCTCTGATCGCGTTAGTGACGGACCATTCAGTGTCAAGGAAGTCAAGTTCGGAGCTTTCATTCACGATTTAGACGGCGGAAACGACGAATCCGATTCTATAGATATCAATCTCGAGTTGGCGTTCCATGAACTGCAGCTATTTCAATCCAGTAACGCATTCGCAAATTTTTTCGCCACCCCACGACCACACATCGGCGGCACGATCAATACCGATGGTGATACCCATACAGGTTATTTCGGGCTGACGTGGGACGCGAATTTTTCCCAACACATATTCTTCGATCTACATCTTGGCGGCGTTGGTCACACCGGTAATTTACACCAGCGATTCAATAATGACGTGTCGCTAGGAACTCGCTTCCTTTTCCGCGAAGCCTTCGAACTGGGGTTTAGATTAAGTCCTACTTGGACGGTATCGATTCAAGGTGGCCACATGTCCAACGCAGGTATCGATGAAGACAATGACGGCATGAGTTGGATAGGTGCCCGCCTAGGGCTACGCTATTAACCCCTATTCCGGCGCTCTGATCCTGCTCGGTTCTATTGTCGCTCGGCCCTGCAGCTGCTCGTTCAATGCCGCCAGGGTGCCAAGTTCGCCGGCGTCGAACCAGTGTTCTACCAGCCGGTAAGCTATCGACATGTTAGGCGGCACCTGCAGGCTGCCCACAGAGACCCGTTCCACTAACTCCTCACGGCTTAACCACAAAGCATCCTCCAGCTCATCATCGTTCAAGTGGATTTCGGTGCTTCCCGCGATCGCATGAAAACCGAGCATGATGGAACAGGGGAACGGCCAAGGTTGTGATGAATGGTAGCGAACCTCCTTCACCTTGATGTTCGTTTCTTCAAAGACCTCGCGAACGACCGCGCCCTCCAAGCTTTCGCCGGGCTCCACGAATCCGGCAATGCTTGAGTACATAGTCGGCGGCCAGATGCGTTGTCGCGCGAGTAAGCAGCGATTCTCATGTTCAACTAGGACGATAATCGCGGGGTCCGTACGCGGATGATGTAGCTGGGCGCAGGCATCGTCGCTGCAGACACGGCAGTGTCCCGCGTCGGTACTGTTAGTCGGTGCGCCACACACGCCACAAAAACGATGATGCTGATGCCAATAGGCCATCGCCCGACTGTAAGCCAATACCGCAGCATCCTCGGCCGATAGCAGCGGCGACAGACGGCGCAGATCCTTGAACAGCCCGTGTTTTGAAAATCGTTCAGCCAACCCAGCGTCATCGTCGAACACCCCTAAACCGAAGATTGCATTGCCATAGCGGGTCCCCAGTAAAATCACCGTGCCACCGGGCCCGATAAATTCCTCCACCGCCTCTCTTTCCAACAACACTGGTTTTACCTTCTCAATCGCAACAAGATGTTGTGATCGCCACACTACGACGTACCGGGTCGCACTATCGCGTAAGCGTTCACCAACCCAAGCTTCGTCGGTGCGGAGCAAGGTTGATTTGTCCAACTCCAGGCTGGCAAAGGTATTACGGGAAGAACGCGTCAAATGATCCATGGTTAAGCGCTACAACAGCCCGTCAAGTTTGAGCTATGCTAACGGGAGTATCGTACTATCTTTTCCAATTGAAAGAATTGCATGCCACGCTACGATTATCATTGCGATAGAAATGGTGAAACCATTGAGGTGACTCATCCGTCCGGGATGGAACTCTGCACCTGGGGAGAACTTTGTTATGCCGCTCAGTATCCACTTGGGGACACCGACCCGCAGGCAGCCGTGAGAAAAGTCTTTACTCCACCAGGGATCTCGGTCCCAGTCGCTGACAGCGATCTAAAAGGAAGAGGATTTACCAAACTCGTCAAACGTGACAAAGGCGTCTACGAAAATATGACAGCAACCGGCAAGGAATCACGCTACATGAAAGCGGGTGATCGCACTACGCTACCGCACATAGAGAAGAAGATTGAAGACTGATCACTAGTGTCTTGTCTGCGTTGATTACCGAGCCGCTTTTTTATCTAGTCGCGATACCGGCGGTGTTGCTGACCGCAATTGCCAAGTCAGGGTTCGGTGGGCTAGCCGGTCTCGCTGTGCCCCTCATGTCACTGGTTATCGCACCGCCGCAAGCGGCAGCAATCATGCTACCAATCCTCTGTATTATGGACCTATTCAGTTGTTGGGCTTACCGCAAAAAGTGGGACAAGACCAATATAATCCTCATGCTGCCTGGCGCAGTGGTCGGCATTGGGCTGGGAGCGGCTTTATTCGGTGTGCTAAAACCGGACCATATCCGTCTTTTCATCGGTCTGATTGCGGTAGTGTTCGCGCTGCATTATTGGTCCAAACCGGGCGAGACCGAGCCGCTGACAGCAGGACAGGTACGTGGTGGTCTGTGGGGAGCAGTGGCCGGCTTTACCAGCTTTCTCGCCCATACCGGCGGTCCGCCAGCTTACGTTTATCTCCTACCACAGCAAATGGACAGGACAACTTTCGTCGCAACCAGTGTTTTCTTTTTCTTCGCCGTTAACTATCTAAAGCTGCTTCCCTATGCGTGGCTGGGCTTGTTCGATTTCACCAATCTTGCCACTGCCGCCGTGCTAGCACCACTGGCACCGTTTGGCGTTTGGTTTGGATTGATATTGCACAAACGGGTTAACGACAAACTTTTTTACAACATATGTTATAGCGCCCTGCTAGTGATCGGGATAAAACTGTTGTTTGATGGCTGCACCGGTTTTTTTCGGTAGGTATGAAGCAACTACCGATGACTACTGTTTGACCAGATGTAACATCTAGACTGCGTGGTTAATAATGACAGCGCTCCACCCGACTATAAATTCGCGCGCCCGTGCGGCGCGTCAAGATCGACGAACGGTCCTTTTGGAATAATGCCGCTGGGATTGCGGTCTCCTCGACGCCAGTACCCTGCCTTGATGTGCTCGACATTCACGGTCGATGCCACACCCGGCGTTTGATAGAGATCCAACGTGTAGTCCCATAAATTCTTATAGTCCACTAAACGGCGCTTATTGCAACGAAACACACCGTGATAGGTAAACTCAAACCGGATCAGAGTAGGGAATAAGCGCCAGTCGGCCTCTGTCAGCTGATCCCCTACTAGATAGCGCTGCGAAGCAAGCCGGCCTTCCAGGGTATCAAGTGCCTCAAAAACCATAGCGTAGCCTTCTTCATAGGCGCCCTGGCTAGTCGCGAATCCAGCGCGATACACGCCGTTGTTAATCCGCTCATAGACGAAGTTGTTGACCTCGTCAATCTCCGGGCGGAGGCGTTCCGGGTAATAGTCCACATCGTCGTCGGTATATTCGACAAATGCGGCATTGAACATACGAATGATCTCGGACGATTCATTGTTGACTACCACGCTGTGCTCTTTATCCCACAAAACAGGAACGGTAAAACGCCCTGAGTAATCTGACGTCGTGGCGAAATAAAGATCGCGCAGATGGCTGAAACCGTTGACCGTATCCGCCGTGCTGCCAGGGTAGTCTCCGAACGCCCAACCCTCGTTGGTCCGTTGTGGCATGACGATCGACAGGGAAATCATATCTTCCAATCCCTTTACTTTGCGCAATACCAA
>CAZBOQ010000122.1:0-4736 GCA_964493555.1 uncultured Gammaproteobacteria bacterium
GCTAGTCTGTTACCGCGGCTGGGCTATACAACGGCGCCCGCCGAGCTGACTGATTCGATCAATGGCAATGTTTTCGGCCGCGACCATGACCAATATGAAATCTGGCGCCGGAGCATGTCGTGGCACACCGCCAAACCGAACCGCTACCCAGACCTGCTCGTTCAGGCAACATCAGTGGAAGATGTCGTCACGACCGACAATTGGGCGCGCAAACAAAGCACCAAACTAGCGGTGCACTGTGGAGGTCACAGCTGGGTACACAACAGCGTACGCAACGGTGGAGTGCTCTTGGATCTAGGCCGCTTTCGCAAGGTTGATATCGATGTCGGACAGCGCCGCGCGGTAATTCAAGGTTCGCTCACCTCGCGTGAACTCGCGGCGCAACTCGGCGAACATGATCTCGCGTTTCCGATCGCGCATTGTGGCAGCGTCGCCATGGGTGGATACCTGCTCGGCAGCGGTCAAGCCTGGAATCAAGGTGAATGGGGACCAGCTGCTTGCTATCACGTGCGTGCAATCGATGTAGTCACGGCAGATGGAGAATACATTCGCGCCGATGAAACGCAAAATAGTGATCTATTGTGGGCTGCACGTGGCGCGGGCCCTGGATTTCCTGGTGTCGTGATTAATTTTCACGTAGATCTACTACCTTTGCCCCAAGCGATCACGACCTCTACCTATATGTGGCCACTAGCCGACTGCCTGGAGGTCGCCGCGTGGATGGAGGCACATGTCGCTACCCTTCCGCGCAAGGTCGAGGTGCTATCCTATTTTGTTGCTGCACCGCCCGAGCTCGCAGCACAGTGCGGCCCAGAAGGTAAGGCGTTCGTGGTAACTGCCACAGCATTCGCAGACAGTGAACAAGAAGCCGCGCACATGTTGGCGCCATTAAGCGATACGCCACCCGGTAGTGTAATGCGTGAAGAGTTCGCGGCTACACCTTTCCCCGTGTTGTTCGACCGTGTCGACATCGGCCTACCTCGTGAACGGGTCAGTGCCGATACATTCTTTTTCGATAAGCCGACAGCTACGGTATTGGCAGCCGTTCGAGATCACTATGCCAAGGCACCCTCACCACATTCGGTCTTTCTCATTGAAGCGAGGCACAAAGTAGAAAATGCAGGCGACGCCGCCTATTCAATGTTCTCTAATACCTTCCTAGCCAGTTACGCAATTTGGAAAGACCAGTCTGACGACGCCGCCAACAACGCGTGGTTAGCGCAGACGGCAGATCTCTTGAAACCATTAGCAACCGGACATTTCATCAGCGAGACCAATCTACTCGCAGGCAGCGATCGGGCACAAAATTCCTACGCGCCAGACAATTGGCAGCGGTTGCAAGCGGTGCGAAAGAAATATGACCCTCGGGGCGTCATGCACACTTACATCACGCCCGCGGAAGCTTGATAGAGAAAAATGACTCAGCACGTAATCCCACCTAAGACTGGACAGAGCTTCATCGTCAAATCCGGGCAAACTTTCCGCGTAGAGGATCTGGACGGTGAACAGGTCGGTGATGTCGTCTGTTTCTCTGAACACGCCCACAAAGAACACTATTCACAGGCAAAGACGCGGGTGCGTAATTGGACAGGAAGGATCTCGAGCGGAGCCGAAATAATCTCTAACCGCGATAACGTGATGTTTACTGTCATCGAAGATACTGTCGGCGTGCACGATATCACTTTCTGCGAATGCCACTCCTGGGTTTACGAACATATGTTCAAAACGGGGCCCCGCAATGGCTGTCAGGAGAATCTGGCCATAGCCTTGGCCGATTACGGCATAGAGCTCGATCAAATACCGGATCCCTTCAATATTTTTATGAATACCAGTATCACCGACAACCATGAACTGTTTGTTGGAGCGCCATTGTCCAAAGCCGGTGATCACTTAACGCTGCGCGCTGAGATGGATTGTCTGGTCGGATTGACTGCTTGCGCCGATGACGTGACTCAGTGCAACGGTGGCAATTGCACAAGAATTGGAGTTGAAATTAACTAAAGAGAGCAAGACATGAATGCGAACAATGAGCCCTGGGGCGACACCGTTCAAGTAGAGTTCGAAGAGGGTATTGCTTGGGTCTATTTCAACCGTCCCGACAAAAGAAACAGTATGAACCCAACTTTGAATCGAGAGATGTACGCGACCATGGATTGGCTCGAACTCGATGATCGCTGTCAGGTACTGGTGCTGACCGGCCGGGGCGATGCCTGGAGCGCCGGCATGGACTTAAAGGAGTATTTTCGCGAGACCGACAGTGCGCCAGAAATCTCCAAGATCCGCAACCGCCGCGAGGCAGCCGCGTGGCAGTGGCATATCCTCAAAGACTTCCCGAAACCCACCATCGCAATGGTCAACGGCTGGTGTTTTGGTGGCGCATTCGTGCCGTTGGTATCCTGCGATCTAGCCATTGCTGCCGAAGACGCAACTTTCGGTTTATCGGAAATAAATTGGGGTATCCCTCCCGGGGGCAATGTGCCAAAAGCGCTGGCGGAGACTATGAGCCATCGCGACGCGTTGTACTACACCATGACCGGTGAGACGTTCGATGGACGTCGCGCGGCGGAAACACGGCTGGTCAACGAGGCGGTGCCGTACGAGCGCTTACACGACCGGACTCGTGCCCTCGCGAAGGTATTAATGGGCAAGGATCCCGAGGCGATGCGCGCAGCCCGCGACACGTTCAAACGGGTGAAAGACATGGATTGGGAGATGGCGAACGACTACATCTATGCCAAGCTCGACAGTGCCATTTTCAAAAGTGGCGGGAATTTCAGGAAAGGCGCGATGAAGGCGTTCCTGGATGACAAGAAAATGCGGCCTGGACTCGAGACGTATAAACCGGAAAAGTGATTACGAGGTACAACGAAATTTGCAGGATCTGACTTGAGTCTACGAACGATACGCTGCCGCAGATCGCACCCTAAAGGGTGCTCCTACCGACCGCTATATTCAACTATCGATTTACACCAATGACCATCGATCCGACCCTCCCTCGCCCTGCGTCACTGGTGAGTTCATTGCAGTCCGCGGTCGCAGCACACCCCGAACGAATCGCGATCGTCTGTGGGGATGCGCAACTAAGCTACGTGGAGATGGAACGCGCGGTAGCAGGGCTCGCTGACAAACTGATTTCCATGGGCGCGGCTGGCAAACGTGTCACCGTCACCATGCCCAATTCAATCGAGATGGCAGTAGCCATAATGGCAGGCCTTGCGGCGCGAGCGGAAGTGGCACCGATCAACCCCTTTTTGACGCACGATGAAATGGCACCACTTATCGCTGCCTGTCAGCCACAGATAATCATTGCGGATACGACAGCCGCGGAGAAAGTGCGGGTGCTTGCGGCAGAGAAGCATATTCCACACACACTGGCATTCGAACCTCTGAGTTTGTCACTCGATGCATGGCGCCAAAATTCGAGTCTTTCATTACGGCCAGAACACCTACCGAACACTGACGATCCAGCACTGCTCATTTTTACTGGGGGCACAACCGGTATCCCGAAGGGCGTTGAGCACACTCACAAGGCTCTGGTCGTCAGTCTACTGCTTCACTGCACGACATGGCCATTGGAGTTCGGCGAAGAAATTTTTTTGAACGTAGCCCCGATGTTCCACGTCTGGGGTCTTACCTATGCAACCTGGATCCCGATGTATACCCACGGAACGCTCATCATGGTGCCCAAGTACGAACCCGATAAAGTACTCGAAGCGCTGGACGAACACCGGGTTACTGTTTTCGCTGGCGGACCGGCACCGATCTATATGGGCTTGCTGGACAGCCCACTGATGAACAGCGCCAACTTCTCTAATCTTAAATACTGTATTTCCGGCGGTGCCCCCGTCCCCGAAGAACTCTATCGGCATTGGCTCGCGATGACCGGCTGCACGATATCCGAAGGTTACGGGATGTCCGAAGGCGCCCCGATCTGCAACAACCACATCGGATTGCCCATCAAAACCTATTCGGTCGGCCGACCAGTTCCTGAAACCGATGTTCAGATCGTCGACCTCGACACCGGTACCGCCGTGAAAAGCGTGGGTGAGCCGGGCGAGATCAGGCTACGCGGCGCACAGTTTACCCGAGGTTACCTCGACAACCCCGAGGAGACAGCACTCCTGATCCGAGATGGCTGGCTATACACCGGCGACATCGGTTACCTCGATGAGGACGGATACCTTTTTCTGGTTGATCGCAAAAAAGAGATGATTATCGTCGGCGGCTACAACGTCTACCCGAGACAAGTCGACGAAGTGCTTTTCGCTCACAATAAGATCGCAGAAGCCGCCACGGTCGGCAGACGAGACAACAAACTCGGCGAAGTATTAGTCGCCTTTGTAATGGTCAAAAATGGGGAGCACATGGACAAAAGGGAATTTTTTACCTACTGCGAAAAGAAGATGGTGAAATACAAACGACCCGTGGAGGTGACCTTTGTCAACTCGTTACCCCGAACCCGTGCACGCAAGATAGATAAGAAATTATTGCGTGCCCGCGCTGAGAAATGATTCAGGTTCAAAACAACTGATGACCAGCCGTTTCGGTGCGCACCACCCACTCCCTTTCTCTCAACTTAATCTCCGCATACCCTTAAAACATACTCATTCCACCACGTTCTCTCTTAAGACAAACGGTCGAACTTCGCGGTTTTAGTCAGGCCGATGAAGATGGCGAATTTTTAATTCCGTTTACATCTCAGTCCGCTTGTATCTGACCACCAGCGCTCTCCTACC
>CAZBOQ010000123.1:0-6229 GCA_964493555.1 uncultured Gammaproteobacteria bacterium
ACCTAATGTACAGTCGGCTGTAGGGCGGCTAACCCCTATGGCTCCTCTTCAGCCTGCTTGTGACTAATACTGGTTCGATACTTTGTTGTGTATGGAATTTGCGCTGCTACTTAAACCGCTGCGCAACGCGCTACGCAGCGAAGTCGATAGCGACACCTTAAGTGGCGCTGGCATTGACCCGGAACGACGTGCCGAGACCGTATCAGTGTCCGAATTTGTGCGCCTAGCCAACCGAGCCGGAGACTCGGGCTAACACTGTATACTTGCTGGACAGGACGCCTCAGATACCGCGTGATTTTCTTGTGACAGGATAGAATTAGCTCCTAAGCCGTTGACCTTGCGAAAGCTTGCTAGTAACCCACAGAAACTGTGGATAAGTCTGTGGAATAAGGTCGAGGATCTAACCATAACCATTGTCTCTGCTGCATTTGTGTTAAAACGGCGAATAATTAGGCAATTTCTAATAATTATCCATAAAACAGCTAGTTATAGATAAAATAGACATTTGATGTGGTAACGCAACAGAGCTCAAGTGGGATTCATAAGACGCCCAACAACAATTGTGTAAAAGTCTCACAACTCAACCCGCAAATGCGGCGTTAGTAAGTGCTTACTCTCGTCACAAAAGCTTTCATAAAGGCAATTGACAGAACCAGCGAAACGTTGGGCCAGGCAATTTCCTGCTTGGTCCTAGTGCTGGTGTGCCTGACTTCCTATGACGTGGCAATGCGCTACGCCTTTCACAGCGGGTCCGTGGCGCTGCAGGAACTCGAATGGCACCTGTTTGCCCTGATATTCTTGCTCAGTGCTGGCTACACCCTCAAGCACAATGACCACGTGCGGGTCGACGTCATCTACGCCTCCGCATGGATAACCGACCGGCAACGCGCCTGGATCAACCTTATCGGCACGTTGGTGTTTCTATTGCCCTTTTGCCTGTTGGTCGTCACCGCTTCGTGGCAGTTCGTAGCCGATGCCTATGCTTACGGGGAACATTCTCCTGACCCGGGCGGGCTTCCTCACCGCTGGTTGCTAAAAGCCGCGATCCCGGCGGGATTTGGGTTGCTGGCGTTACAGGGGATCGCCGAAGCGCTCAAAAACTGGCTGCGCATCCTGGAGCCGCACTGATGGAAATTCTAGCCCTGGCCATGTTCGCAGTCGCCATTGCCGCACTTGTCGTCGGATACCCAGTCGCCTATACGCTAGGCGCAGTGGCACTGGCGTTCGGCACCTTCGCGCTCGGTCTCGATTTCTTCGCCCTCCTACCACTCCGGATCTGGGGGATCATGACTAACTTCACGCTGCTGGCTGTACCGCTGTTCGTTTTCATGGGGGTTGTGTTAGAACGTTCAGGACTTGCAGAGGATCTGTTGAACGCAATGGGCGAGTTGTTTGGAAGCGTTCGCGGTGGCCTCGCTCTATCCGTCGTCCTGGTTGGCAGCTTGCTCGCCGCCACCACCGGCGTAGTAGGCGCGACGGTGGTAACCATGGGCATAATCGCTTTACCGCCGATGCTAAAGCATCGCTATCAGCCGGAACTTGCGACCGGTACCGTTGCCGCCGCGGGAACGCTGGGGCAAATCGTGCCGCCGAGCATCGTGCTCATTCTCCTGGGCGATATCATCGGCGTGCCGGTAGGGCGCATGTTTATGGGTGCAGTGATCCCCGGCATCCTCCTCATCGCGATGTTCCTAACCTACATCGCTATCGTGAGCTGGCGTAATTCGGAAATCGCGCCTGCATTAAAGCGGGAACACTCACACGGGATGGGCTCGCGGTTACTGAAAAGTATGATCCCGCCACTGACCCTGGTCGTAGCTGTACTCGGGTCTATCTTTTTCGGCATCGCCTCCCCAACTGAGTCTGCCGCGGTCGGCAGTGTCGGCGCGCTCGCGCTAGCAGCAAGTCGGCGCCGGCTCAACTGGCAGAACTTAAACGAGTCGATGCGTCAAACCACGCGTTTGACCAGTATGGTATTCCTGATATTAATCGGGGCTACCTCGTTTGGCCTGGTATTTCGGGGCATGGGCGGCGACCAGCTAGTACACGAGCTACTCACCGGCCTGCCGGGCGGAACCGCGGGGTTTCTATTGGTAAGCATGAGCCTGATATTTGTGCTGGGATTCTTCCTCGACTTTTTAGAGATCTCGTTTATCGTCGTACCAATTCTGGCGCCTATCGCCAGTTTCCTCGGCTTGGATCTGTTGTGGTTTTCAATCTTGATCGCCGTCAATTTGCAAACGTCCTTTCTCACCCCACCGTTCGGGTTTTCTCTGTTCTATCTGAAAGCAGTCGCGCCACCCGAAATCCGTATCCAGCACCTATATCGCGGCGTCGTCCCATTCGTGCTTATCCAGGTAATTACGATTGCGGCGTTGATCGCATTTCCGCGCATTGTCCTGTGGTTGCCCGATTTGATGGATCGGCTACAAGGGCTCTAGTTAGCCCTGGCGTAGTTCCGCGATTACCGAGCGCGTATCAGGCCGTATGCCGCGCCAGATCTTAAATGATTCTCCAGCCTGTTCGACCAACATACCAAGGCCGTCTGACACAGCCATGGCACCTTGCTGCGACGCCCATCTCATGAATGTGGTCGGTTGGCTTGCATACATTAGGTCGTAGCAACGGGTAGCTCTGGTGACTATGTTATCCGGCACTGCCGGGCGCTCAGCAGACAAACTTGCAGATGTGGCGTTGATCACTAATTGGTAAGAGATACCATCCAATTCCGCGAAGGTCGCCGCATCAACGTTGCCGAAATCAGCAAAGCGCGCCGCTAGATATTGCGCTTTTGCCACGGTGCGGTTGGCGATCGTCAAGTGAGTGGGGCCGCCAGCAAGCAGCGACTCGATGACGCCGCAGGCCGCACCACCCGCACCAATCAACAAAATGTTTTGCCCGGTTAAGAGCCAATCGAGGTTACCCGCTAAATCTCGTGTGAGCCCAATACCGTCGGTATTGTCGCCATGAACACCATCGCTATCGATGCTTACGGTATTAACAGCATCGGCGCGACGGGCTCTGGGACTGAGTGTATCAACTAGACGGCAAGCATCATGCTTGAATGGAATGGTAATGTTCGCGCCGCAGCCTCCTTGTTCTGCAAACGCAGTTAGCGCCTGCGCGAGCCCACCGGGCGGGACCAGCATTTTCTCGTACTGCATTGGCACACCCAGTTGGGCGGCAAACAGCTTATGGACCTGTGGCGAACGGCTGTGGTCGACGGGGTTACCGATCACCACATAGCGGTCATGAGACGGTTCAGTACTCATGTACGAGCGCGGTCAAACTGCCCTTGAGACTTCGATTTACGACTCTGCGCCGGCGACCCGCGCTACCAACCCGCCCTTCAGCACATAGGTTTGGAATCCGCGCTCGCCCATTAGGAATGCAGCGGCGGAACTACGTTTGCCGGTATCACAATACAGTACGTAGGGTTTGTCCATGTCGAGGGAATCAATTTTTAGCCGGAGCATGAACAATGGAATATTCTCGGAGCCATCGATCCCGGATTCTCGATGCTCATTTTCCAACCGCACATCTAACCACACCGCACCCTCAGCAACCGTTTTCTCGGCTTCCTCATACGTTAACCAACTTAACATCGGCTCTTTCAAGAGCGCATTAAAATCATCCTTCGAAAGACGCATCAAAACCCCGTCTGTAGTCATTGTTATGGTTGCGTTTCGTTTAGCCCCTGAGAGCAGCGCCTCCTCTCCAAATGCGTCGCCATCATCAAGTTCCGCGAGGGTCAATTCGGCTCCGGTCTTTGATGTACGGGTTACCTTCGCTTTGCCCGATTTGATAATGTAATAATAATCACCATCATCTCCTTGCTTGAGAACGACATCGCCGTTACGCGACGGTAATTCCTGCATGCGCATAAACATCGCCTGAATATTCGCTGGCGGCACCTGCAAGAACGCCTGTGATTGCAAAATTCTCGTCATCCAATCGCTGTCATTCTCTCCTTCGTCATCGGCGATCTCAGCGACTTCTATCCCGGAAAGCTGGTCCCAAGTAAGCATGATATCGAGGAGATCGCTATCGAAAACCACTATCTTGCAGGCACTTACAGCCACCGCAGATTGTCGCCGGGGCTGTTGGTTGGCAATCGGCTGCTTCGCGTCAGCGGTTCCACCCGTAATCTTGGCTGTACCCTTCTCGGACGTGAGGTTGAGACTTCCTTCGATTAGATAGATGGTCTTCCGATCGGCTTCACCCTGCTTAAACAGAGTTTTCCCGGAAGTAAGGACGTCGATCTTGCCCTGACCGGATAACTCCACGAATTTATCGGCATTCAGGCCAGCTGGCGGAACCAAACTTTGTAACAGTTCTTTATCTACCGTCTCAGCCATTCAATAGACCCTTACCAAACGCGCTCGAATTACTTTACGGCCTGATAGTTTACGGGCTCGTTTTTGATTTTAACAGGCGGTAGTAGGCGCTCCCGCGAGCGCCTACTACCGCAGCGCGGGACTGTTATTATCGCTTTCTCGATTTAACTATACGAGGACACACAGCATGGCCGATCCAGTCTGCGCACAGAAATCTCCTTACCAGATAGAGTTGGATCCCGGTAATTACTGGTGGTGCGCCTGCGGCCAATCAAAGAAACAGCCATTCTGCGATGGATCGCACAAGGGTTCCGAATTCACCCCATTACAAATGGAAGTCGCTGAAAAGACTACAGCATGGCTATGCGGCTGCAAGCGCACCGCTAACGCGCCGAACTGCGACGGTAGGCATAAGTCTCTATAACTCGGCCGAAACGGGTCTAACTTGAGGCCCATGCCAATTTTGTCTGTACGCTAACTGGTATAGCCGCGCTCACCGTGTTCGACTAGGTCTAGCCCCTCGGTTTCCTGTTGGTCAGAAACACGCAGGCCGATTGTTGCGTCCAGCGCCTTTAAGATGACGTAACTCAAAACCGCGCACCACACGATCGTTGCAACCACACCAATCAGCTGAGTCAGCAGCTGGTGGCTCATCGAAACACCTTCAGACAATCCTACGCCGCCCAGACCCTTCACAACGAATACGCCAGCCAGCATAGTCCCAAGGATCCCACCGCCACCGTGCACGGGAAAGACGTCTAGTGAATCATCGATCTTAAGGACACGTTTTATATACTGAGTGGCACCGAAGCAGACGCCACCCGCTGCAACGCCGATCACCAAACCACCGAGCGGTCCGACATAACCTGATGCGGGCGTAATGGTGCCCAGCCCCGCCACGACGCCGGTAACCAGCCCGAGCACGCTGGGCCGACCATACTTACCCCATTCGCAGGCCATCCAAGTGAGCGCTCCCGCCGAAGCCGAAATATGGGTCACTAACAGCGCCATACCGGCGCGTCCGTCCGCCGTAAGGGCACTACCGGCATTAAATCCGAACCAACCAATCCATAACATCGCGGCGCCGGTGACAGTAAGCGCCATGTTGTGCGGCGGCATCGCCGTCGTTGGAAAACCTCGGCGGTTACCTATCACCATCGCCGCAACAATCGCACCCACACCTGCATTAACGTGCACGACTGTGCCCCCAGCAAAATCCAGCAAACCCAGTTTGCTCAACCAACCGCCACCCCACACCCAGTGACACACAGGCGCGTAAACCAAAAGCAGCCACAACGCCGAAAACCAGAGCATTGCGGGAAAGCGCATTCGTTCGGCGAACCCACCCACGATCAATGCTGGAGTTATAATGGCGAATGTCATTTGGAACGACAGGAAAACAGTTTCTGGAATATCCCCGCGGAGTGAATCCCACCGTACGCCAGATAACATGATTTTCCCGCCGCCGATGTAGGCACCTAACGCCCCACCGTCGCCAAACGCTAGGCCGTAAACGACGGTTACCCAGAGCAGCGACGCAACGCAGGTGATAGTGAAACATTGCATTAATACCGAAAGCACATTCTTACTGCGAACCAATCCACCGTAAAAAAGCGCCAGCCCAGGGATTGTCATGAACAGCACTAGCGCGGTGGAGGTCAAAATCCACGCAGTATTCGCGCCGTTCAGGCCGCCACCTCCGTCACCAAAAGCGAGCATCGGTACCAACGCCAGTGCAATAGCACCAACTGCCCTCATATTTCGATTTTGCATCAGTTGCGTCTCCAGCCTGTTAATCCCAATGTCTTAACATGTTGGACCTAAATCGCGTCCTCGCCAGTTTCGCCGGTACGGATGCGGACAACCTGTTCGAGATCCACTACAAATAGCTT
>CAZBOQ010000124.1:0-16029 GCA_964493555.1 uncultured Gammaproteobacteria bacterium
GTACGGAGGCGGCTACCCGGTCCCACGCGATACCTACGGAATGTATAGCATCCGATGCCCCGACGATGGTCATTTGCAGGCCGCGCGGATGAAAACGTGCGTTATACAGCGCCGCGGGGTCGAAGCCACTGGGAAGTTGCCCGGCCGACTGTGCTGCAATTTGCCGGAAGCTTGCGACTTTGAAGTCGGCGCGCTCAGGGATCTCCACTTGCACGTTTTCACGATCTAATGGTTGAACTGACCAGCCGTCCGGTAACGGTTCGGGTAATTCGTCGCGAGATGCGACGAAACTGAACGATCCATTGGTCGGTGCTAGTGCGCCAATTCGTTTGTTCCAAAGTACGCGATTGGGGTCGAATAACATGGGCTCAACCCGCCGAACCAGCGTTGAATTCAGGATTTTCTTGCCGAACCGTTGCTCGATATCCGCCGGCGTGAGCGTATGTCCAGCGTAATCAACGTACCCACGGCTTTCGCGTCGTGTTAGGTTCATCAAACTGGCTAGGCTCAGTAACGATTCCCGTCGCTGTCTGGCCGACAAACTGTCGAACACCATACGCTGGTAAGCGCGGTGAAAGGACGCACGGCCGGCGGAATTGATGCCCCCGAAGCCGACGATTACCGGTAATCGCACTTGTTAACTACCTCCTTTGGTGCGCGATTTTATGCTTCTGATCCTTGCCTTAATAGGTCATTGCAGCCATATTAATAGTTATTTACGCCACTACTGGTGTTGTTTCTCACGGAGCGAGAATGTAATCAATGATTACTGCTACTTTCGTCTTGAGTGAGCAGGTGTTATTAACCAGCGTTACTCTACCGATCGAGATGCTGCGCGCTGCCGATGCTGCCTGGGTAAGTGGCGGGCGGGGTGCCGGACAGCTTGAGATCATTACAGCCGGGTTGACCAAATCTATTGTTAACACACAAACCGGTTTTGCCATCATGCCCGATCGTAGTCTCGAAGAGGTAGAACGATCAGAGCTCATTTTCTTCCCGGGGTTGTGGCGAAACCCGCGACCGATCTTGAAACAGTCAGCATCGGTGTTTCCTTGGTTGCGTACACAGTACGAAGCAGGTGCATTGATAAGTGCTGCCGGCACCGGAGTTTGCTTTCTCGCCGAGGCGGGACTGCTGGATAACAAGCCCGCAACTACGCATTGGTACTACGCCGATCAGTTTGCGCGTGACTACCCGACCGTTAAATTGAAGCGCGAGTACTTCATCACCCAAGCGGGTTCGTTATTCTGCGCCGCCAGCATCAATGCCTTCGCGGATATCGCCGTACATCTCATTGAGCGCATTTACGGCCGCGCGATCGCGAGCCACGTCGAGCGGAACTTTTCGCACGAGATACGCCGCCCTTACGCGAAACACCGTTACTTGGAAGGACAAAATCTGCAACACCCTGACGAACTTATCGTTGAAGTGCAGTTCTGGTTGCAGGAAAACCTTGGAGCTCAGGTCGACTTTCGCCAGCTGGCGGATCGTTTCAGTATCAGTACGCGTTCGCTGGGACGGCGATTCAAGTCCGCGACCGGTTCTTCGCCGTTACAATATCTACAGCGCTTACGCGCGGAAACGGCCAAAGAGTTGCTGCAGTCAACTAATTTGTCGATTGGAGAAATCGCCTACCGTGTCGGCTATCACGACAATGGCCACTTCACACGCGTATTTAAAAAGTTCATGTCTACTACGCCCGGACAATACCGTGGGACAGTTCGTGCGAAACTGTTTACGGTGGCATAACCTTCAACGTAAGCATCTGCCTCGGGGAGGCGAATAGGATGAGGATGCCGGTCAAGAAGGTGAACTTCAAATAGCCCCGTTAGTTTCTAGAGCATCGATTTCTCTGGCGCTGAAGCCAAACTCTTCCAATACCTGACGGTTATCGTTGCCGGGGGGTACTGGCGCACTTTGAATTTGGCCCGGTGTGCGACTGAAGCGCGGCGCCGGCGCAGGCTGCAACATGCCTTCGTGTTTTATAAAGGTCTGACGTGCTTGATGATGTGGATGCTTAGGGGTGTCGGCTAAGCTTAACACCGGGGCGAAACAGACATCGCTACCTTCCATGATTGTTCGCCATTCGTCGCTGGTTTTGGTTTTAATGATTGCTGCAAGCTTGTCACGCAACGAACTCCACTTGTCCTTATTCATCTGTTCCTTAAACTCGGGATCATCGATCTCGGTCTGCTCCAACAGCAAAGCATAGAACTGTGGCTCAATAGCACCGATTGCAATCCACTCGGCATCGGCGCATTCGTAACAGCCGTAGAAGTGCGCCCCGCCGTCCAACATATTGACGCCGCGCTCATCTTGCCAATGACCGTTAGCAGCAAGTCCAAAAAATACGCTCATCAACGTCGCCGTACCGTCTATCATCGCGGCATCAACGACCTGCCCGCGACCGGATTGGCGTGCTTCCAGCAACGCGCAGACCACACCGAATGCCAGGAACATTCCGCCGCCACCGTAATCGCCGACTAGATTTAAAGGCGGAACGGGTGCGCCGTTTTTTAAGCCGATAGCGTGTAAGGCCCCAGTTAGCGCGATGTAATTGATGTCGTGCCCGGCGACTTTGGCGAGCGGACCGGTCTGGCCCCAACCAGTCATGCGACCAAATACCAGCTGCGGGTTCCTTTTCAGGCAGGCGTCGGGACCTAGGCCTAGTTTTTCCATTACCCCAGGGCGAAACCCTTCGAGCAACGCATCGGCATCGTCTATTAGTCGCTGCGCCGTTGCGAGCCCAGATGGGTGTTTGAGATCCAAGCCGATAGATGCTCTGCCGCGGTATGTCGGGCCAGAGCCCGCCGGCGGAGAAATCGCACCTTTGCGATCAATGCGAATGACTCGGGCACCCATGTCGGAAAGCATCATGGCGCAAAACGGTCCTGGACCGATCCCGGCGAACTCGATTATCGTGATCCCTGATAGTGGGCCCATCATTTCCTCCAAGTGTGTGGTGCTGACGTCGAGAATAACAATCCGACGGAAAGGCTGCGAATTGGCCTGTGCTTTGCGCACAGTTACTATCAACACCTTACGTGTGTAGTTGTGGCCTTAGAGTCAGAAGGGGAGCCCATGCTTGCCAGAGTTCTTGTACCAGTGGTGATTGCAGCCTGTATGTTCGTGGTGCCGTTACCTGCGGCGGACCTAATCGTCGACAGCGCAGCGATTTCTGACGAAAGCACTGGCGAGAACTGGCTGGCGCATGGGCGCACCTACTCAGAGCAACGATTCAGCCCATTGGACGAAATTAACGACGCTAATGTGCAAACACTCGGCCTTTCGTGGTTTCTCGATCTTCCTGAGGAACGGGCACTCAACGCGACACCTCTGGTGGTCGAAGGGGTAATTTATTTCTCAGGACACAACAGTGTCGTTACGGCAGTCGATGCGAAAGCTGGGACAGTGTTATGGCGTTTCGATCCAGAGACGATTAGGCATGCGGGCGAACGGGGCAAGCTTCTGTGGGGGACCAACCGGGGTGTTGCCTATTGGAAGAGCAAAGTGTTTGTAGGTACGGGGGACGGCCGCATAATTGCGATCGACGCGCAAAGTGGTAACCAAGTCTGGAGCACGCAGACGGTGGATCCCTCGGTTCCGTATTACATCACTGGTGCACCGCGTGTTTTCAACGATAAAGTCATTATCGGCAATGCCGGTACCGAGTTGGGACCGGTGCGCGGCTACGTTACGGCATACGATACCGAGACCGGGGAACAGGCCTGGCGTTTTTATACCGTACCCGGGGAGCCAGCCAAGGGTTTTGAGGATGAAGCGCAGGCAATGGCGGCGAAGACCTGGACCGGCGAATGGTGGGAACACGGCGGCGGCGGCACGGTGTGGAACGCCATGACTTATGACCCGGATTTCAATGCCATTTATCTCGGTACCGGCAACGGCGCGCCGTGGAACCATAAAATCAGAAGCCCGGACGGTGGGGATAATTTGTTTTTGTGCTCCATCGTCGCGTTGGACGCCGATACTGGGGAGTATCGGTGGCATTACCAGACCACGCCGGCCGAATCATGGGACTACAACTCGGCGATGGATATGGTGTTGGCGGATCTCCAACTAGGCGGACGCACGATAAAAGCGCTAATGCATGCTCCCAAGAATGGTTTCTTTTATGTCCTCGATCGTGCTAACGGCAATCTATTGTCGGCTAAGCCGTTTACCAAGGTTACTTGGGCGACGAAAGTAGATCTGAAAACAGGACGTCCACTCGAAGTCCCAGGGGTGCGCTATGAGAACGACGACGTATTCATTTATCCCGGACCGTACGGCGGACATAGCTGGGATCCCATGTCGTACAGCCCTATAACCGGTCTGGTGTACTTGCCATATAGCGAGATTCCCGGCTATTACAGTGACAAGGGGATTAAACGGACTCTTTGGCGAGCGACAAAACTTGAGTTTTCTGCTGGCATCGCCGTGGAAACGATGTTCGGTAATGACTTTCCTACGGAAGGCACAAGCGCTGGTCTCGGCGGATGGGACCCTAGGAAGGGCCAATATGTCTGGCGTGTGCCGTCTGCGGCCATGGGCAATCCGGGTACCATGACGACCGCTGGCAATCTTGTGTTTCAAGGAAGGGCGGATGGTGCGCTAATCGCCTACCGTGCCGACGATGGCGCGTTGTTGTGGCGTTTTGCGACCGGGCTCGGGATCTCCTCGCCACCGGTTACTTATGCAGTGGACGACCGGCAATATGTTGCATTATTGGTTGGTTGGGGCGGTGCCCAAGCAATGCTCGGTGGCAGTATTGCCGCACAGTACGGTTGGTCGTACGGACGTCACCCGCGTCGGCTGTTAAGTTTCGCGCTCGATGGTGAAGCGGTTCTTCCGCCGGCTACGCCGCCGGCGTTCGCAAAACCGCTGGAAGTCGCAGATTTTGTTATCGACGAGACTTTGGCTGAGAAAGGACTATCGCGTTATGTGCGTTCCTGCGCGTGGTGTCACGGGCCTGGTGCGACGGCAGGTGGTGGTGCGCCAGATCTGCGCGCTTCACTGATCGTGACTAGTCGCGACGCGTTCAAAAAGGTGCTCGCCGACGGACAACTGGTCGCACGTGGAATGCCGCGCTTCGCTGAATTCAGCAATGAGGATCGTGAGGAGTTAATGCATTTCCTGCGTAAAAAAGCTCACGAAAGTATTGCTAAGTAACTCTTCAGGCGGCCAGAAACGGTGTAACTACACCACTCAGCGCATCCAGTTGTTCCAGAGGTGGGACATGACCACAATTGGAAATCATGTGGATCTCGGAGTTGTTGAGCGCTTTTCCAAACTCTTGTGCATAAAACGGTGGAATTAAGCTATCATTTTCTCCCCAGACGATCAGGCTCCGTGCGGTCACCCGGTGGATACGCCGGTCAAGCCCTTTGTCGGGGATAGGCCATATAACTTTCGCCGTGCAGCCCAGGGTCCAAATTGTCTGAACTACTTGAAGTGCTGCAGTTTTCTCGTCCTCAGGCATTACCAACGCTTGCTGTACGCGCGGTTCGTCCAGGCGGTGAAATAATACTTTCGTCAGATCTTCCGGTTCTAACGCGGTCCAATCCGGCACTGTATAAGGCGCCTCTTCACTCCAAAGTCCGATCGGCGCGATCAGCACCAGTTTGTCGATTTGGCTGCGGCGGTGTGCCGCCAACTCACATGCCAGCATGCCACCGAACGAGTGTCCTACCAGTCGCACGTGATCGAGACCCAGGCCATCGAGCACATCGTCGTATGCCAATACTGCGTCCCACATATCGGTGATGTGCTGAATGGCGTCGGGGTTATCAGGGTCGGTACCGGGGTAGGCGGGCGCGTATACAGTGTAGTGATCTGCCAAGCCGTCGAGAAATTCATCCCATTGTAGGCCGCTCGCTGCGTGCAGAAAGACCAAGGGTTCGCCCTCACCGGCGATATGCACGGTGATATCGAGCAGACCGCCCAGTACACTTACCTTCTGGGTACGTAGTTGCTTCATTAACGGATTCTCCGATTCTTAGTCTGGTGCTATGCAGCTTTTTGTTTCGCCTGGCGTGCTCCTTGTGGCCACCAATGGTTCACCCATCCTTCTTCATCCCACACATCACGCAGTGCTGGTAGCACGCCCTGGGTGAATAGCTCAATGTTGCGCATCGCTTGGTCATGGCCCATTGAGCCGAATTGCGGTAGCACCATCAGGTTCCCAACGCGCAAGCGCTTTACCACGTCCAGCAACTGTTCTTTCACCGTTTCGACACTACCGGTCAAGAGGTACTCTTGATCTTTGAACTCCTTGTAGGAGTTGGTTTTTAGGGTGCCGAACGGCGGCAGCGCCTTTTCCACGATCAAGTACTTCAAGCTGCTGTGAGTCATGTGGCCCGGGGGCATGAATAATGCCTCCGGTAGGTGCAACAGTTTGTGATAGAAGTATTCGATATGCGGGCCGTAAATCCTATCCGCCTCTTCGTCGGTTTCAGCGACGCCGATAGGCATCAGGTAACCCAATCGGTACGGATTGTTGTCACGGCCCATTTCTTCCGCACGGTTCCAGTAACCGTTAATGGTTGTCGAGGCGCCCTGGGCGCCGAAATAGGTGAGATAGCAATAACAGTAATCGTGTTCAAGTACAAAGTCCCAAGTGCTAGGACTAGCATTACCCGGTACCCAAATAGGGGGATGGGGTTGTTGTAGTGGGCGTGGCCAAGTGCTTACCATAGGTAACTGGTAGTACTTACCGTTCCACGCGAATACATCGTCGGCCTGCCACGCTTTGGTGATCAGCGCGTGGGCTTCACGATAACGTTCGCGCTGTTCCATCGGCGCAAACCCATAACTGTGCGCGAAGTCGCCGCCGAGACCAACCGGGAATCCTGCAACCATGCGGCCTTCGCTGATGCAGTCGAGCATTGCGTACTCTTCAGCCACTCTGATCGGCGGGTTAAGAAAAACTGCCGTCTCGCCCATTTGAATGATCGCGGTTTGAGTGCCGCGGGTCAGACGCGCCATCACCGATCCCATCATATTGGGATTTACCATGAAGCCGTAGGCGTTCTGGTGATGCTCGTTGGTGCAGACACCATCGAAACCCATTTCGGCGCCGTATTGCAATTCATCTAGAGTCCAGTTGTAGTATTTTGAAGCGGTTTGCGCATCTGCAACCGCTTTGAACGGTAGATTGAACCAAGCCGACTGATAGTTTTTTTCGAAATCTGCAGGCAGATCCCGATACGGCATCAGATGGAACATGGAGACTTTCATGATTTTTCTCTTACATTTTGGTCCAGTGAGTCCTGGGGTTTGTCCATGACGTGCATCATAACATCACTCTAACAGTCCGGAACTATATGAGTGCGTAGTTGCTTTCCTACCTGCCAAAACGCCGTTACCATCAATCATCTGTAGAGTGGCTCAGATGAAATCTGAGCCATAGGCGAAATTCTGCCACTCGTCGCAATACTTGGTAGGAGACGTGAAGTGGGATGACGATCTGGTGTCTTCATATCCTGTGCGGGGAAAGTTTTGCGGCTTCGAGGGTGATGGGTGTGCCGGGATGATTTTTAGGTGGATGAACATTGCTTCCCGGAGCCTGCTGATCTGCCGTAATTGAATCCGACCCCTTACATGGCTCGCATCTACTGAATGTTTCTTGAAGACAAGAAATACGTTGCTAATAACGGATTGACAAAATCGATCTGGCGTTTCTGTAGACGGTATTTTGATAAGTTAGCCCAGAAGACACAGAAAGAACAGCTTGAGAAATTGTGACTTACAGAAGATAGTTTCCCCTCATGGCTCTGGATTATCCCTTCCCCGAATCGCCTCAACCTGGTCGAAGCCAAGTAGTCGCGTCTGGCATCCGCTGGTTGCGGATGCCGCTGCCAATGGCTTTGGATCACATTAATCTGTATCTGCTCGAAGACGATGACGGCTGGGTGATCGTCGACACCGGGCTTGGCACCCGGGCAACCCAAGAGCATTGGGAGCGGGTGTTTGCCGAAGACCTCGAAGGTAAACCGGTCAACTCGGTAGTGGTTACCCATTTTCACCCGGATCACGTGGGACAGGCCGGATGGCTCACGGAACGTTGGCAGATACCGTTGCACATGACTGAGTTGGAGTATTTTCACGCGCGAGCTTTATCGCACCGAGTGGAGTCGGATGGTGTACCGTGGCAGACACGTCAGTTCTACCACCGCTGTGGTATGGGTGAACAAGCTTTGGATACGATCGGCGACTTTTTCTCCGCGTATGCGAAGCTAGTCCAACCACTACCGCCGTCGTTTCTGACGATAGAGGATGGAGATACTCTCCGGATCGGCGGCCACGCTTGGCGCGTCATCGTTTGCCACGGGCACGCACCGGCACATGCTTGCCTGTACTGCGAAAGTAAAGGGGTGTTGATCTCAGGAGATCAGGTGTTGCCCAGGATCACGACTAACGTAAGCGTTACCGCAACACAGCCGGAGGCTAACCCGTTGGCGGCGTGGCTGCGCTCGCTTGAACATCTGCTGGAACTACCTGCCGACACTTTTGTGTTACCGGCGCACAACCTGCCGTTCCGTGGTCTACGAGAACGATTGGGCAATCTTTTGAAGCACCACGAGGCGCAGCTCACCACGATCGAAAAGGCGTGTGCTGAAAAAGCACGATCTGCGGCAGACCTCCTTCCTATACTGTTTCGGCCCGGCCTCGAGGGTTTTGGGTTGATCTTGGCTATCGGGGAATCTTCGGCGCACCTACACCATTTGCTTCATCAGTCCCGTATCGAACGTGCATTGAATGAAAATGGTGTCTACTGTTACAAGACGAGTGGTGCGGCAAGGTTGGATCAGGATCACCGATTCGATCCGCCTAGTGACGAGTCGACCGTAGCCTAGTTTAGAAGCGAGGATCCTAATGCAAGCATACCGTTCGAGTTGGATGACGGAAGAACTCGATATCTTTCGCGACGCTGTACGAAAATTCATACGCAGTGAATTCGTTCCTCACCAGGAACGCTGGAACAGAGAACAAATGGTCGACCGGGATGCATGGACGAAGACGGGCGACATGGGAATGTTGTTGTGCGACATCCCCGAACAATATGGAGGTGCTGGCGGCAGTTTCGCGCATGAGGCTGTCGTGTACGAGGAACTTGCCTACGCCGACAACACAAGTTTCGGCACTATCGTACATAGCATCGTAGCTAACTATATAAATAGCCAAGGGACAGAAGAGCAGAAACAACGTTGGTTGCCGGAGATGGCTAGTGGGAAATTAATCGGCGCGATCGCCATGAGCGAACCCGGTACCGGCTCGGATCTGCAAAACGTAAAGACGCGGGCGATGGCTGAGGGTGAGCAGTACGTTATCAACGGTAGCAAGATATTTATCAGTAACGGCTACCACGCTAATCTGATCTGTGTAGTTGCAAAAACCCAGCCTAGCGAACAGGCTAAAGGAGTCTCGTTAGTAATGGTGGAAACGGACGGTTTGGCGGGATTTCGTCGCGGCCGTCTGCTGAGGAAGATCGGGCAGAGGGGCCAGGATACCGCCGAACTCTTTTTCGATGATGTTCGAGTTCCGATGGAAAATGTCTTGGGCGCCGCCGAAGGTCAGGGTTTTTATCAGCTCATGAACGAGTTACCCAGGGAACGGTTGATGATATCCGTCTCAGCGATTGCCGCCATTGAGCGCGCTATCGAAGTGACGCGTGAGTACGTGCGTGCCCGGAAGGTTTTCGGCCAAGCGGTCGCAGAATTTCAGAATACCCGATTCAAACTGGCTGAATGCAAAACCGAAGCGACGATCGGTCGGGTATTTGTCGATCACTGCATCGAACGTTTAATGGCTGGCGATTTGGATACGGTAACGGCATCAATGGCGAAATATTGGACCACTGACAAGCAATTTGCGATCGCTAGCGAGTGTCTGCAATTACATGGCGGCTATGGTTATATGCTCGAATACCCGATCGCCAACATCTTCGCAGACGCGCGTGTCCAGATGATATACGGTGGTACGAATGAGATCATGAAGGAGTTGATTTCGCGATCGTTATGAAACGGGTTGGTGCGGTGTTTTGGGCTTTTGTGCCCCGATGGGCGTTCCTGCCGGTTCGGTGGTTTTGGCACCCGTTACTGATTTGCGACCTGTGGGTTCTGATACCAACTCTGGGGAATTCTTCTACGGATTTCCTCGAGGCTATTTAGGTAGGTGCGAAAGGTCTTGGGCATCGGCACGCGGGCGGAGGCCAAGTAACTGACGACCTCTTTACCTCGCTTGATCAGAGTCAGTGCTTCATTCAACAGATGTCGTTGCTGCTCGTCGAGGTCTTCATCCAGTTCCGGCTGAAAGCCCTCCAATGCTATGCCACTGGTTACAAACCCTGGCCACACCTCGAAAATTACTGGATCCGAACGCAACGTTTCGCTCTCCAGTTTAGCCGCGTCACCGAACTCATGTGCAACTCTGTCCAGTTGGTCGAAACCACGACAGCTACCGAAAGTGTGTACCAGCTTATCCATAAGTTGATCGATCTCCGCCATCGTCTGCGCAATCTTCACATAACGCGTTTCGTAGAATTGCGCGACGGGCAAAGAGAATGCCTTCATTGGCTCGCCCCACAGCTCGTCCAGACCTTCCTCGCCACTGTAATGTTTTACCGTCTTGCCGAGTTCCAGCGCCTCCATGAAGCAGCGTCCGCATTCTCGCAAGAGGAAATTGCCGGGAACGATCTCAACGCCGGCGACTTGCAACTCCACGATCTTAGTGTAGATATCGGAAGCACGGTGCAATAATGCGCCCGCCAGCATTCCGCCCTTGCCGCGCTTTTTCTCCGGCTCGCCCTCGCGCTCATACGCTTCGCGCGCTTCGTCCAGACGATATCCAGGGGTTGCGAGGCCCGGTTCGGTGTGATGAAAGACGCGACGAGTCAGTTGCTCGATAAGAGAACGTTTGGCTTGCAGGGAGTCTTCTGGAGGGGGGTAGTGGCGGATCCAATAGCCGTCGTAAAAGATACAGGCCTTGCCGTCGAGCTCCTGCGTCGTCCCGTTCGGAATTGATTTATCTACTTCTTTTAGCATGGCAGTTTGTTTTTAGGTCTCTTAAAAGGTTTGACCAGTGGGTGCGACCTTCCAAATTCTGTGGTGCCACTATATCACCGAGTCTCGCATGTTATTTTACGGTAAATCACGCCGTTAGGCACGTAGGTTAAAGCGGTTTAGCGGATACTGATGAGTTAGTTGCTCTGTAGGACAAGCTGCTCGAGAGGGCGATGAACTTTGGCGGTAGTAGCGCACAGTTTGTCGAAAGGATCGAAGTTTTTACTCTGGACGCTAAACCCTTTAATAAAGTTGATGTAGGGTTTTATCCTATGCTCCAGGTTTTTAGCGCATTCCAGGGTAGATCGGTGGCAGCGGGTGTAGCGATTTCAGTGCGCCCCTTGCGTTTGCTGGGACCGGATGTACAGCCTAAGCCCCTTTGCGATACATCACAGTGACTTCTTGAAACGCGACGGGGGTAAATTTGATTCGTTCGCAGTAAAAAGCGTGACGGGCTCCCCTTGCAAGTTCGAACAACGATGAGCCTTCGAGTGGAGACCGATGTTGACGGGTTGTTGCTTATTTCGGTCAACTGCTTGGCTGTAGGCGCTTGGAGACGCGTTAGTCGTCGCAAGGATTAGCGCCGAAACAAGAGAGAACGATGGTTTCGTCCGGTTTGTATCCAGGTAGTTTGCGACCTTTAACTGTGTCAGTCGTAAGTCATCTCGGCTTAACCGTGGGTTATGATAGTGGACCGCATGGGATTCAGCTCAAATACCTGTCGATACCTTAGTTTAAAAAACAACGGTAAAAACCACATGGGAGTAGGATTATGACCTGCCGGAAAAATTCGCAAAAACTACCCACCCACCTTCTGTTCGTCATCGCTTTGAGCCTGTGCGGCCTTGCCAGCGTGTATGCCGGGGAGGACGACGATTATGCTCGGGCGACTGCAGGGACACGTATTTTTGAGAATGAGGGGGGGGCGCTTATCAAAATTTTGGTTGAAGCAGCCAATCTCGGTGATAGCTCAGTGGAAGTCGGAGAGTTGACATTGCTCCCTGGTGCCCGCAGCGGCGGTCATGCGCATGGAGCGCTGGAAATCTTTTACGTTGTTTCCGGCGAAATGGAACATGTGGTCAATGGCGAGTCTTTCATGCTTAAACCTGGAATGGTAGGTATCGTCAAGGCGGGGGACGAAGTTCGACACAATGTGCTCGGCAATGAACCCTGCGTGTCAGTGGTGATCTGGGTGCCGGGTGGCGAAGCAGAGCGCATTAGCCCAGGATTTAAGGTGCGGCCGATTACCGATGTGCGGTGAAGAGCTCAGGTATTGCTGATGAAAGTGTGTCTAGCGGGTGAGGGAGCCCAAGGGATGACGTACATGCAGGCATTGCAAGCGGTCGATGGTGTGGAAGTCGCGGCGCTTGCGGGTGGGCTCGAAGCGGATACTGCCGCCTTTGCTGAGCAATGGAATATTCCTTTTTGGTCCCTGGACCTCGAGGCGTGTCTGTCCTGCGAAAACATTGAGGCGGTCATTTTGGCTACGCCGAGCCAAGTTCACGTGGCTCAGTGTGAACTCGCATTAAATATGGGCAAACACGTGCAGGTTGAGATCCCGTACGCGCTGAATCTCGCGGATGCAGAACGGCTTGCAGGCTTAGTGGAAGGAGCGGAGCGCGTCGGCATGGTCGCGCACACGCGGCGCTACTCGCGGGCGCCACGCGAGATCCTTCGACGATTACGAGCCGGTGAATTGCATCTACACCATATCGTTTCTGAGACTTACTTCTTTCGACGGACGAATGAAAACCGCTTTGGTAAGGAGCGTACCTGGGTTGACGATCTGCTCTGGCATCACGGTTGTCATGTTGTCGATATGATTTATTGGTTATTCGATGACCCGAATATGGAGGTCTGGGGCCAGGTTGGACCGGATCATGCCGACCTTGGTATCCCGATGGATCTCACCATAGGCATGCGTGACCGAGCAGGCCGGCTCGCGACTGCAGCGCTGTCGTTTAACAATCACGGGCGGATAGAAGTCAGTTCGCGCTTTATCGGGGAAGAAATGACACTACATCTGCGGGCGTCCAGGCTCAGTGATCATGAGGACAATGAAGTTGTCGTTAATGATGATGCGGATGCTTTCGTTCAACAGAATCGAGAGTTTTTTGCCGCGATTCGTGAAGGGCGCAATCCGCTAACGAGCTTTGAGGCTTGTTTACCCACTATGGTGTTGCTGGACAAGATCCAGCGGAGTATCGATTCTGTCTGAGAAGCCACGCATCGGTTTATTGCACCCTGGTGCCATGGGTGTCAGCGTTGGTGCGGCGTTATTGGCGGGCGGGGGGGATGTATTTTGGGCATCTGCCGGACGGAGCAAGGCTACCATCGAGCGAGCCCGCACCCTAGACTTCGCAGATTGTGGCACGTTAAAGAAGTTGGTCGCCAACGTTTCTGTCATTATCTCGGTCTGCCCACCGCACGCTGCTCTAGCGATGGCGGAGGAGGTAAGGAGCGAGGGTTTCCACGGCTTGTTTGTTGATGTAAATGCAATCTCTCCCACGACCGCGTTGCAGGTGGAGGAGACAATGATCAGAGCTGGCGCACGGTATGTCGATGGTGGGATCGTGGGCCCGCCACCCGACGTCGGAGGTAGTACTCGACTTTATCTCTCCGGCGCGGATGCCGATGCGATCGCTGGTTTGTTCGCGAGCTCGTTGATCGAAGCGATTTGTATCGGACCGAGATCGGGCGCGGCGTCCGCGCTTAAAATGTGTTACGCAGCCTACACCAAGGGTAGCGATGCATTGTTGTTGGCAATACGTGCGTTGGCGAGTGCCGAAGGTGTCGACGATGTGCTGCGTTCGGAATGGCAACGTTCTCAACCGGAAGTCTATGCTCGTTCAGAACGTGCCGCCGCAGGAAGCGCCCCAAAGGCATGGCGTTTCGAACGTGAAATGCGGGAGGTCGCTGCTAGCATGTTTGTGCACGATCTGCCTGCAGGTTTTCACGAAAGCGCGGCTGAACTGTACAAAGTCTTGAGTGTGTTCAAAGGCGAAGATTCGCCAAGTGTGGAGGCAGTGATTCGGCAGCTGCTGGGAAGACCGCAGCGAGGCTGAACGAATGGTTGCCTCACTCTTTGGGAAAAGTAGTGGGTAGGGTGGTCAGGGAGATCGCAATGTCCGGATCAAATTGGTGCCCAAGTAACTAACACTGCGGTAAACACCGTACTGAACAGAAACGGTATCGCCAGATAACCCATAACATCACGGGCTTGGATCTGCACCCCCGCACCCATAACCGGTAGGATTACTAGCAGGAAAAATGGTTGTAAAAGATTCGTTGAGGTCTCCCCATAGGCGACTGCCATGGCGATCCGCGCGATAAAGGCTTCACGCTCCCCTGGAGAGAGATCGACTGTGAGGGCCTTGGCTGTTTCCGTGAGTGCGGGTCCGATTACCGCCCACTCGCCGCCAGCCGAAGGAATGGCGAAATTGACCACCGCTCCGGCAAATTGTGCGATAACCGGTAACGTGGAAACGCTTGCCTGCGTTGCCATCCACAGGGAGATGGTCTCTCCGAGCCCGGTGAACATCATGATGCCCATGATGCCAGCATAAAAGGGGTATTGAAAAATTATTCCGGAAACATTTCCACAGGCGCGTTTCATTGCAACGACGTAGCGTATCGGCGTTTGGTGAACCAGCATCCCGAGCATGATGAAAACAAAGATCATGATATTCAGATTCAAGTCGAAGCCTCTTGCCGTAAAATACTGTCCGATGTACCAGAAGCCACACACGACGATAAGGAACTGCAGTAGTTTGCTCGTGTTGGCGCGATCAGAGGGCGGGTTACCGGGTAGTGACAGTGTTGCTGCCTCGTCAATGACTGGTTGCTGCCTAGCCGCTTCTGGCTCAAGCATTTCCTCAACGCTTTTGGCTTGGCTAAAGCTGGGGCGCATCCAAACCATGAGGAGCGGAAAGAACAGCAGGTACAATGCCATGTACGTCAGATTTAACGCACTGCCTAGGGTAGTGCTGACGCTCACGGTGGATTGGAGGACCCCGGTCTCGATCAGAAAATTATTTTCGGTATTCAGTAATAGAGGGATTGAACTCGATAGTCCACATACCCATGGGCTGCCGGCTAAATAAACACAGGCCGTCAAGTAAGCGTAATCGATCCCTTTCACACCTCGCGACAGTTCACGTGCAAGTACGGCGGTCAATACGCCCCAGCCCCAACTGACCAGCGCGAACAGGCCGCCAACGAAAACAACGATACAATAAACCGCTGCCGGTCCATTCGCATGCTGACTAAACCAACCCACAAGCTTGCGCACGATCGGCGAAAGCGCGATTGCGTAACCGGTGGTCAGCATCAAGACTGCCTGCATACCGAATTCCAGTAGTATCCAGAATCCGCGATACCACGATTCAACGACGTTAAACGGTGTTGCGTGCGACACAGCGGCCGCCAATGCACCAACGATTAATGTCAAACCCAACGCGAAGACAAAAGGATCGGGGATCCACAGACGAAGTTTTTGGGCAATCAAAGAGCTCGCGCGTGCTAGCACTGCTTGTTTCCAGGGAGGAGGTCGTTCACTGTCATATTCTAATGTGTGGCATATAGTAAGTCGCGGGGGGATGGGAACCTTCAAAATAGGTTTTAGGAACGTCCTGGCCTAGCAGTTAGCGTTAAATCTGATATGCAAAATTCCATGCGTGCTTTATGTTTTTGAGTCCGTGCATGTTCAGAGATTGAAAAGTGAAAGAACAGTGATGCGCCTAATAGCGCCGACCAAGGGGTGCTCAGCGTCACCAAGGCACTGAGCGCTCTGATTGAAGTAATGTTTTGACGTTAGCAGAGCATTGGGACGTAAGGATAGAAAGCGGGTTAATTGCTGGGGGGAGTGACGTTTATTGACAGGGCGTTGCTCTGTCAGCACCCATCCGGTCTTTTGCGGGTGAGGCGCAAGGACGCGGGCCCGCCGTTCGGCGATCCCGTCGCTGAGTCT
>CAZBOQ010000125.1:0-7525 GCA_964493555.1 uncultured Gammaproteobacteria bacterium
TCAGATGGTGAGAGCATACCGGCCGATATCATTGTTTGCGGTACCGGCTGGCATCAACGGGTGCCTTTCCTCGGCTCCGATTTGATGTCCAAGATAACCGATAGACGCGGCAACTTCCGACTTTACCTGAGCATAATGCCAGTGGGCGTATCGAGGCTCGCGTTCAACGGCTATAACTCCTCGTTCTTCAGTCAACTCAGCGCCGAGGTCGGCGCACTATGGATCGCTGATTACCTGCAAGGCGGTATAAAGCTGCCAGATGCTGAAAAGATGAACGACTACATCGATAAACGTCTCGCATGGATGGAGAAACGCACCGAGGGAAAGCACTCCAAGGGAACCAACATCATTCCTTTTTCAGTACACCAAATGGATGAGGTGCTGAACGACATCGATCTCAATCTCGGTCCGTTGCGGAGGCTGTTGCAGTGGTTCGCACCGATTAACGGCTCGGACTACAAAGGCCTTACCAAGCGGCTTTTGAAGCGACACGGGATCGCGAAATCACAGTAAACGAACCCGGTAGAGAAGGAGATAAGCTATTTAAAGAGCTTGAAAGAGCACTTTCTGTTTGTCGCGAAACGCCGCCGGCACTGGAGATTCTTCTGAAAATTCGCTGACATGTTGAATCAACCTATTTCGCGCGTCCGGGCACCGTCTTGCGGTTCGGATATCGTGACTTGTAGACTATCCGGCCCATCGTTTGAGGCGATGCGCCTAAAAACCCGTCCGAATCGACATGTCAAACAAGATACCCAGCCATCTCGAGCTCTCTCCCGTGGCCACGCGGCTCGCGGAGCATCACAAGAGCTTTGGTCAGGTGCCGAATCTGCATACGCGCGATGCCTCCACATTTCTCAACGAATGTATGGCATTGCTGTTTCCACACTTATCCTACCCACGGATCAAAACGGAGCGGGAGCTAGAGGCGCGCCTAACCCAGTTGATTGGCACACTGCGTTACGCCTTATGCGAAAGCGTGCCGCGCGAATGCGAGCGAGCCGACGCTATCGCCTACCATTTCATCGAACAGCTCGGTGACATTGCCGACACACTACGTTCGGATGCTGAAGCGATTTTTGAAGGAGATCCCGCAGCAGGTTCGTTGGATGAGGTTATTTTAGGTTACCCGGGATGTTATGCCATCGGGGCGTATCGCATCGCACACGCTCTACATAAAGAAAATGTTGGCTTATTCGCGCGACTCATGACAGAGCACGCACATTGGTTGACGGGGATCGATATCCACCCCGGTGCCGAAATCGGTGCATCTTTCGCCATCGACCATGGAACCGGCGTTGTGATCGGTGAAACCGCGGTGATTGGCAATAACGTGCGCATTTACCAAGGGGTTACCATTGGTGCACTCAAAGTATCGCGCCGCGAACGCGAAAAAAAGAGACACCCCACCATTGAAGACAACGTCGTTATATACTCCGGCGCGACTATACTCGGCGGTGGTACAGTCGTCGGTCACAACACTATCATCGGTGGTAACGTGTGGCTAACACATAGCGTACCCCCCAATTCACGGGTAATGTATAAACCGCCTGAAGAATCTATCGAAACACCGGAACTCGACTCGCCAGACCAATACGTTATTTAGAACTCGAACTGCAATAACGGCGCTACCACAGGGGAGATAATAATGAGAGCAGATAATGTCCTACAAACCATCGGACAAACACCACACATCCGCATCAATCACCTGTTCGGTGGTAGTCATGAGGTCTGGATAAAGGAAGAACGAGCAAACCCCGGCGGTAGCATCAAAGATAGGATCGCATTGTCCATGGTCGAAGATGCGGAGGCGAAAGGCGCGCTGAAACCAGGCGGGGTAATAATTGAACCTACCTCTGGCAACACTGGCATTGGTCTCGCAATCGTCGCCGCTGTCAAGGGTTATAAGCTCATTCTGGTAATGCCGGAATCCATGTCTATCGAACGCCGACGTCTTATGCTCGCGTACGGCGCGGAATTCGTCCTCACCCCCAGAGAGAAAGGTATGAGCGGAGCCGTCGCTCGCGCTACCGAATTAGTCGGTGAAACCGCCAACGGATGGATGCCACAGCAGTTCGAAAACGAAGCAAACTTGCGGGTACATCGGGAAACCACAGCGCGCGAGATCATAGAAGACTTTCCCGAAGGCATTGACGTCCTGATCACAGGCGTAGGCACCGGCGGGCATATTACCGGGTGCGGTCAGGCCATGCGGGAAGAGATGCCTGATCTAAAAGTGTTCGCCGTCGAGCCAACACTCTCCCCGGTACTATCGGGAGGCAAACCTGGTCCTCACCCAATCCAGGGGATCGGCGCTGGTTTTATACCAGGCATTATGAACACAGATGCACTGTCAGGAGTTATACAAGTCGACCCCAAGGACGCGATGGACATGGCGCGCCGTTGTGCTCGTGAAGAAGGGATCTTGGTAGGTGTCTCCTCCGGGGCGACGTTGGCTGCCATCGCGCAAAAATTGCCGGAGTTACCGACTGGCAGCCGGATACTGGGGTTCAACTACGACACCGGAGAGCGGTATTTATCCATCGAGGGATTTTTGCCCACAGAGTAAACAGCGGACAATCCATTGGCAGCCAACTGTTGGAGCGCTCTTCAGAACAGGAACGGTAGTCCCTACCCCACTCGCGCGCCCAACTCTGCGCCTACGAATCCAACTCCCTGGCAAACACCTCTTGACTGAACCCCACCAAAACGGTCTTTCCTTTACGTATCAAGGGCGCTCGCAGATTTCCGGTGGGACCCAGCATCGCCTCGATCACATTCTTGCCAGCCCTTCCGCCTGGAAACTCGCTGACCTTTTTTCCCCTGGCAACTATTATTTTTGATGCTTGTTTGGCTAGTTTCGTAGCTTCTTTCTTGGACAGCTTACGACTCGCAGGCACGCGCTCTTTTATCTCTATCCCGTTGGCATCCAGAAACTTGGATGCTCGCTCGCAGCTAGTTCAGCCCTTACGGTGGTAGTACCAGTCGATTCTCTTGGCCATTGATCAGGCTCCGTTTAGATTCTTCGTGGAGGCTATTCTAACCCAATTCCCTCCCCCATCCGTTGTCGGCGCTATACTGTGTGGGTTACCCGAATTGGAGGACAGCGAATGACAAACAACAACAAAGTGGCGCTGGTCACCGGTGCGGCGAACGGCATTGGTCGTGCCGTCGCTCTTAAGCTCTCGGGAGACGGCTTCACTATTGCTATTGCAGATTTAGAAGATGCGAGCTCCATTGTGGAAGAAATCAAATCAAACGGTGGTCGCGCCTCCAGCGTCTTGTGTGACTGTGCGGACCCGGACGCGATCGCAGATTTCTGCAAATCTATTGACAAAGTTTACGGCGGCACCGATGTGCTGGTTCACAGCGCCGGCATTTATCCACGGCAGGCTTTTTCTGATATCAGCCATGATGACTGGCATCGAGTGATGAATGTTAATTTAAACTCCTTGTTTTACCTTGCCAAAGGCTGCGTGCCTTCGATGCAAAACAAAGGTTGGGGACGGATCATTGCGCTAGCTTCCAACACCTTCTACCTAGGCATACCAGAACTGTCACATTATCAATCAAGCAAGGGTGGCGTAGTTGGTTTTATCCGAGGCCTCTCCGCCGAATTGGGAGAGGACGGGATCACCTGCAATTCGGTAGCGCCGACCTTGACACGTACCAAGGGCACCCTGGAAACCTCCCCACACAAACCGGAATTTTTCGAATTCATCGCGCAAATGCAAGCGATAAAACGCACGGGACTGCCGGAAGATGTGACCGGTACTGTCGCTTTTCTCGCTTCCGACGCTTCTGCGTTTATGACCGGCCAGACATTGATGGTGGACGGCGGATTCGCAAAACTGTAGTTCGGTCAGAATACTGTGAGCGAAACACGCAAGCTGCACCTAGGCGCATTCATGCGTCCGGTAAGTATCCATACTGCTGCCTGGCGTTATCCCGGAGGGTTTCCTGACGCGAATTTTAATTTTGAACACTACAAGCGTTTCGTACAGACACTGGAACGTGGCCGATTCGATGCCTTTTTTATGGCGGACCACCTTGCCGTGCTGAATATGCCGATGGCGGCTCTGCAACGTAGCGCAACCGTAAGCTCCTTCGATCCACTGACGCTCCTGCCGGCACTGGCGGCGGTTACCGAGCATCTAGGATTGCTGGCAACCGCATCGACGACCTATAACGATCCCTATCACGTGGCCCGCAAATTCGCTTCTCTGGACCACATCAGCGGCGGACGTGCTGGCTGGAACGTCGTTACTTCCGCCAATCCACATGAAGCGATGAACTTCGGGCTCGAAGAACACATGGAACACGACGAGCGCTACCGCCGCGCCAGCGAATTTTTCGATGTGGTCACCGGGCTTTGGGACAGTTGGGCGGACGACGCTTTCATCCGCGATGTCGAAACCGGCATTTATTTCGACAGCGACAAAATGCATGTTCTGGATCACAAGGGAGAGTATCTGTCGGTGCGTGGACCATTGAACGTTGCCCGGCCGGTCCAAGGGTGGCCAGTTATTGTGCAAGCGGGTGCATCAGACGCCGGCAGGCAATTCGCCGCCGAACGTTCCGAACTGATCTTTTCAAGCGCTAACAACCTCTCTGCTGCACAAGCCTATTACGCCGATGTGAAAAAACGCGCCGCTGCTGCTGGCCGGTCTGCCGAATTACTCACTGTACTACCGGGCTGTTTCGTGATCGTGGGTGACACCGAAGCCGAGGCGCGTGCGAAGAAAACAAAACTCGACAGCCTTGTTCATCCGGACAGCGGTTTGGCCACTTTATCCGTTCTGCTCGGCCATGATGTCTCGGCGATGGACTTGGACGCACCACTGCCCGAAATCCCTGAGAGCAACGCGAGCCGAAGCAGTCGGAAAAGACTGGTGGAAATGTCTGCTAACGAAAACAAGACTGTGCGTGAGCTTGCGCAATATGTCGGCGGAAGCTTCGGAACGCTGGAAATGGTCGGGACAGCTACGCAGATAGCCGATCAAATGGAACAGTGGTTTGTTGAGGGCGGCTCGGACGGCTTCAACATCATGTTCCCGTATTTACCGGCCGGCCTAGATGAATTCGTCGACATGGTGGTACCGGAGTTGCAGCGCCGCGGGCTGTTTCGGCGTGAATACGAAGGTAAAACCCTGCGCGAAAACCTCGGCCTGCCGCGACCCGAAAACCAATTCTTCCGCCTGTGAGACCGAGAGAACCCTCGACCATGTACAAAATACGCGCTATATACATCGCCCATAACGGTTGCCATTTCGATAAGAATTATTACACCACCGGTCACCTACCGTTGGCTGAAAAGCAGATCACCGGCCGGGTAAAAATCGAACGGATCGATGTCGAGTGGGACATCAAGTCGATGATCAATAATGAAATGATCGCGCCCTGTGCAGTATGCATCTATCTCGCTACCGCTCAAGATCTGCAAGACTTCTTAAAGTGGGTGCAAAGCGAAGATGCTCTGCCTGTAATCGAAGATGCAAAAAACTACACGGATTGCGAAATTGAATGGTCAGTTTCGCGTATGGATGAACTGCCCGGATATTGAACGTAGGATGTCGAGGAGAGGTTAAATGGACACTGGCAGACGAGAGGTTCTAAAAAGCATGGCCGCGGTTGCGGTCGGACTTAATCTTGGCTCGGCAAATGCGGCGAGCACTCCATCCATCGACAAAGCTGCATTCAAACGCATTGCGGTGGAAGAGGCGTTTGCCGTCCCCGAATTGCTCCAAGCATGGCGCACCGCGTTTATTGCCGGGGCGCCCGATGAACCGGGATTCAGGGCACTAATGGGCAAGCTGGTTACTGCGCCCGCGAACAGTCACATTGTCGAGTTATTGACCGATCTCGGCAGCGGTCGGATCGCTGCCATGGATGACACGGGGATCGCTGTACAGGTTCTTTCGCATACCGGTCCTGGTGTGCAGATTTTTGCGCCGCAATTAGCGACCGATCTGTCTATCATCGCCAATGACCGGTTATCCGATGCCGTGCGGACACACCCGGACCGCTTTGCTGGCCTGGCCACAATCGCCCCACAAGCACCCGCGGACGCGGCTCGCGAGTTAGAGCGTGCGGTCGGCAAGCTCGGCTTATGTGGCGCTATTATCAACTCACATACCAAAGGCGAGTATCTCGACGACCCAAAATTTTGGGAGATCTTCGAGGCAGCCTCGGATTTGAATACGTCGATTTACATTCATCCGCGCACACCGGCGCCACAAATGCTCAAGCCTTACCTCCCCCATGCATTGGTGGGTGCAAGTTGGGGCTTTGCCGCTGAAGCGGGATTACATGCTCTTAGACTGATCTTCGCCGGTGTGTTCGATCGCTTTCCAAAACTACAAATCGTGCTAGGCCACATGGGCGAGGCCCTACCCTTCTGGCTGCAACGCCTCGATGACACCCACGTACTATCGCACCGGATCCAAACAGCTGGCGTAAAAAAGCTTGAACGCCGGCCTAGCGAATATTTCCGCGAGAATTTCTATGTCGCGACCAGCGGCGTCACTTCGCACAGTGCGCTTACCCTAACGCACACCGAGATCGGCCCTGACCGACTGCTATTCGCAGTCGACTACCCGTATGCATCGGGCGTGGACGCTGTTGAATCACTGGATGCAGCACCGCTAAACGAGGAGGATAAGCACAAGATCTATCAGTTGAACGCGGAGAGGCTATACTCGTTGTGAAGCGTTTCCAGAGCTATGGCGTAACTTTCAGATATTTTTATAAGTGATTTCGTCAGATGAGTAAATGATAGGTTTTCCACATAAGTGGAAATCGACCGATCTCGGATCTCATCCACTCGAGAACCTGGCGCGTGATTCTCGATTAATTAAAGTCGAAAGTGATCCGGATCAACTGGACTTACCAACATACAAGCCAGTCAAAAGAAATAATATGGCACATGCCGCGAAAAGGACAGAATTAAACCATTCGGAAACGATCACGGCTCCACGTAGTCCACATTATGCTGCCAAAACCATTCGTAACCCTTCAACATGTAATCCCAATACATAATGGGCAATCCGGTGGTCTTCACCCACCACATTGACGTGCGTTCTTTACGCGGGTCCAACGGAAAGGTGGGTGTGACTTTTCCACCGTAAATGAACTCCGCCAGTATCACTTTCCCGTAAGCGGTGGTCAGTGGGCAGGAACCATAGCCGTCATAAAAACCCTCCAAACCGGCACCATCGATGAGTTGCAGCACATTCCGGACCACCACCGGCGCTTGCTTCCGTACTGCCGCCGCGGTTTTCGAATTGGGTGTCGAGCCGGCGTCGCCGAGACCGAAAACATTGGGATATCTGTGGTGCTGCATTGTGTGTTGGTGCAGATCCACCCAGCCGCCTTCGTTGGCCAACGGACTGGTCCTGATCGCGTCCGGCGGTGACTGCGGTGGCGTGACGTGGATCATGTCGTAATCCATGCGAAGCGTTTGACCCTTTTTATCGCCACCCACTATTTCAAAGGTGGCCTGCCGAGCGTCACCATCGACCGCAAT
>CAZBOQ010000126.1:0-2742 GCA_964493555.1 uncultured Gammaproteobacteria bacterium
CCCAGCGCCTGCAGGCAGGTTCCAGGCAGTGCAGCATAGTCGATGAGCACTTTCGGACGGGCGCGAGATGCCATGACTAGCGTGTCCGCCAGCACCATACGTCCTTCGGCGTCAGAATGGATGACCTCAATGGTCGTACCATCTAGCGCCTTGATGACGTCATTCGGTTGGTAGGATTTCGGGCCGATATGGTTGCTCGCCAAGGCAAGCCAGCACTCAACCTCGAAACGCACCTCTAGTAAGCTCAACGTCAGTAGTGTGCCAAGCGCCACCGCACTACCAGTCATGTCCTCGTGCATGCCCAACATATAACGAGCGGGTTTAAGATTCACTCCACCCGTGTCGTAACAAATGCCTTTACCCACAAGCGCGAGCTTATTTGGTCGCACAGAACGTCTGGCCGTTTTAGGTCGGTACCGCAACCGAACGATGCCAGCATCCGGTTCAGGGCTGGCCTGCGCGACAGCAAGGAAAGCGCCGGCCCCGCGGGACGCCAGTTGTTCGATACCGAAGAACTTCATTTGCCAGCCTTGCTCGCGAGCAAGCCGGGTGACGCGTTTACGGTAGCTGCCCGGTGTCAACTCATTCGGCGGCAACATCGCTAAATGCCGCGCGAGTCCCGCGCCTTCCGCTTCTGCCTGACTGCGTCGAAAACGATGTCGCGCGTTGACCCCGTGAAGGTGAACCCGCTGCAGAGTGGATTGTCGGCGCGGCTTACTCTTATAGTCCGGCAAACTCGCATTACCTGCCAGTAAAGCGGCTAGCAGCGCTTCGACGATCCGTTCCGCGTGAGATCCGCTGAATCCGGCCACCACGATCCCCATTTCCTCAACCTGAGTCCCGGCAAGGTGATCCGTAAGGGTTCGGGCAGTACCTAGAAGCTGAAATTGCGTTACGTCAGCATCGAGCAGACCTAGAACTACCCGGGTACTGTTATCGTTAGGTAAATCGGTGCTCACAAGCACTTGTGAATGACCGGAGCGCTGTATCCGACGCAGACGTTTGGCCAAAATATCCCGATACGGTATAGCCGGCCACTCTTTTAGCTTTAAACTTTCCGGCAATACAACGAGCCAGTATTCGATTTCATTTAACGCTTTCGCGTCCGGGAGTGCCCGCCGCTGACTGAGTTCGATACTCATAAAGGGCAATAACCTCTTGACTTAGTTGTAAAATTAAGAGCTTCTAGGGTTTCGATTATAATGGAAACAACACGACTATAATTCACATTCTAGGTCACAGGGCTTCACCGTCGTTATGGACGCAAAAACAAACGATGTTGACCAGCTGGAAACGCAAGAATGGCTGGAAGCCCTCGATGCTGTGCTGGAGCTCGAGGGGGTCGAACGCGCCCATTTCCTTTTGGAGAAGCTCATCGATCAGGCACGCCGCTCAGGTGCCCATCTGCCTCATTCACCCACCACCGCCTACGTAAACAGCATTCCTGCGACCCGTGAAACCCGGACCAGCGGCGATCCTGCGCTCGAGTGGCGACTGCGTTCAATTATCCGTTGGAATGCAATGGCGATGGTGGTCAAGGCAAACCGCATATCCACCGAGCTCGGCGGTCATATCGCGAGTTTCGCATCATCGGCAACGCTTTACGAGGTCGCCTTCAATCATTTTTTCCACGCGCCCAGCGAGGGCCACGGCGGCGATTTGGTTTTTTTTCAGGGTCATTGCGCTCCAGGCATCTATGCCCGAGCCTACCTGGAAGGCCGTATCACAGAAGAGCAAATGGGTAAGTTCCGCCAGGATCTGTCCGGCAACGGCCTGACTTCGTATCCACATCCCTGGTTGATGTCCGACTTTTGGCAGTTTCCGACGGTCTCGATGGGACTTGGTCCGCTCATGGCCATCTATCAGGCGCGCTTTATGCGCTATCTGCATGACCGCGGCATACTCAATACCGCTGCACGCAAAGTATGGGCATTCATGGGCGACGGTGAAATGGACGAGCCCGAGTCCATGGGTGCGTTAAACCTCGCCGGGCATCAACGCCTCGACAATCTGATTTTTGTCATTAACTGTAATCTGCAACGTTTGGATGGCCCAGTACGCGGCAACGCCAAGATTATCCAGGAACTGGAAGGCGCTTTTCGTGGCGCCGGCTGGAATGTTATCAAGGTGATTTGGGGTTCGTATTGGGACCCACTACTCGCCCGCGACACTAAAGGGCTATTACGCCAGCGAATGGAAGAGGCCGTTGACGGTGAATATCAGGCGTACAAAGCTAATGATGGAGCGTTCGTGCGTGAACATTTTTTTGGGAAATATCCCGAGTTAAAAGCCATGGTTGCTAACATGTCCGACAGGGACGTCTGGCGGTTGAATCGCGGCGGGCATGATCCGCACAAAGTCTACGCTGCATACGCTCAGGCCGTTCAACACACTGGACAACCCACCGTCATCCTTACCAAGACAGTCAAAGGTTATGGCATGGGTGAAGCTGGCGAAGGTCAGAACATCACCCATCAGCAGAAAAAAATGGGTGAGGAGGCGCTAAAAGTATTTCGAGATCGTTTCAATATTCCGATCTCCGATGATCAAATCGCCGAAACACCCTTTTACAAGCCACCATCGAACAGCCCGGAGATGCAATATCTACAGGAACGCCGTTCAGCACTCGGCGGTTATCTACCGGCCCGGCGACAAACAGCTGAGGCTTACGCAGTGCCGGATCTCAGCGCTTTCGAGACGCAGCTAAAGAGCAGCGGCAAACGCAAGATCTCAACCACCATG
>CAZBOQ010000127.1:0-6591 GCA_964493555.1 uncultured Gammaproteobacteria bacterium
ACCATCTGGACCGTGGTATCCCCGAAGATGTCGCCTTTGCTGAGTCAAGGATCCGTCGTGAAACGATCGCGGCTGAAGATATTCTTCACGATTTAGGCGCGTTCTCAATGATCGCTTCGGATTCCCAGGCAATGGGGCGGGTAGGCGAAGTTATTACGCGGACTTGGCAAACCGCACACAAAATGAAAATACAATTCGGGCCGTTGCAAGGCGACAGCGAATCCAACGACAATCTTCGAGCCCGCCGCTATGTCGCAAAATACACGGTCAACCCGGCCATTACCCATGGTATCGCCCACGAGGTAGGGTCCGTTGAAGTTGGCAAATTGGCTGACCTCGTTTTGTGGAATCCGGCGTTTTTTGGAGCCAAGCCAGCGCTTATCATCAAAGGTGGAATGATTGCCGCAGCACCAATGGGCGACCCGAACGCGTCGATTCCAACGCCTCAACCGGTACATTATCGGCTAATGTTCGGTTCCTTGGGCGGTGCACGTGACGCGACCAACGTATGTTTTGTATCCAAAGCGGCGCTGGCGAGCGAAATTGGCCAGAACCTTGGACTCAAGCGCCGGCTAGTGGCAGTCGGGGATACGCGCGATATTACTAAGCGGGACATGCTGTTGAACGACTACTTGCCCGAGATCGAAGTTGACACGCAGACTTACGAGGTGCGAGCGGACGGGCGGCTGTTGACTTGTGAACCAGCGGTTGAGTTGCCACTTGCGCAGCGCTATTTCCTTTTCTAACGATGTACCGGTTTGTAGAAATTTTGGGCGAAACTGAGCCCTCAGATAAATATTTGACGTTGTTATTCGAACAGCGTCAGAAGAGCCGTCAGCGGGTACACCTCGATACCGGCGAAGAAGTAGGGTTGTTTCTTCCACGCGGCACAGTGTTGCGGAGTGGCGATCGTTTGCGCAGTGAATGCGGTCTGGTCGTCGCGGTCCGTGCCGCCCCCGAGGCAGTATCCGATGTCGCGGCCGCTGATACGCGTCTCCTGTCTCGTGCTTGTTATCATCTTGGCAACCGACATGTGCCCATCCAGATCGGTAAGGGTTGGTTACGCTACCTGCGAGATCACGTGCTGGACGAAATGCTTGCCGGCTTTGGTCTGCAGCCGCAACATCAAGTGCTGCCGTTCGAACCAGAAGCGGGCGCTTATCACAGGCACTCTAATCATGAATGAAACTCCGGCTCTCCCGTCCCTCGGTGTGTCGCCGCAACTTTGGCAATTGATCTCTCCCACTTTGCCGGTAGGGGCTTACGCTTACTCTGACGGTCTAGAATACGCAGTGACAGCGGGATGGCTTCAGAACGAAACCGATGTTCGGCGCTGGGTTTTGGATCTTGCTCGGTACACTCTTGGTGAGTTGGAGGTGCCAGTACTGGGGCGCCTTTACGCTGCGTGGCAGCGTGCGGACCATTCAGACCTTGAATATTGGAACGCTTTTTTACTGTCCGCACGTGAGACTCGAGAGATCTTGGAGGCCGATCGGCAAATGGGGAAATCATTGGGGAGGCTTATTGTATCGCTTGGCACCAATGATGATCAGCTGGATAGCATGCTCTCCCAGGTTGGTTTGAGTTTCATTACCCCTTATACACTAGCTTGTAACACGTGGCGGATTCCGCTTGAAGAAGCAGCGGGGGGCTATGTCTGGAGTTGGGCCGAAGCTCGGGTCGGTGCTGCGGTTAAGTTGATACCCTTGGGACAAACCGCTGGTCAACGAATTCTGTTTCAAGTCTCACGGGCGATCGGGGCCATCGTCGAACGCGGGCTAGCCGTTAAGGATGAGGAAATAGGTGCATCGGCACCGGGTCTGGCTCTAGCCAGTACGCGACATGAGGAACAACACACCCGTTTGTTCCGATCTTAGAAGGTACGAGTAAAACCTGATGATGGAGAAGCAATTGCTGCGAGTAGGGATTGGGGGACCGGTCGGTTCAGGCAAGACCGCGTTACTTCATGCCCTGTGTCTCGCGTTTCGCGCAAATCATGAAATTGCAGTGCTTACGAATGATATCTACACTCGGGAGGACGCTGACTTTCTGGTCCGCCACGAAGCGTTACCAATTGATCGGATCCGTGGTGTTGAGACCGGCGGTTGCCCACATACGGCGATCCGGGAGGATGCATCGATGAATCTGGCGGCGATCGACGAATTAGATGCTGAGTTTACCGGACTAGAGATTGTCTTCGTTGAAAGCGGAGGGGACAATTTGGCGGCGACTTTCAGCCCCGAGCTGTCAGATCTTACGATTTACGTCATCGACGTTGCTGCCGGCGACAAAATCCCCCGCAAGGGGGGACCTGGTATAACCCGCTCGGATTTACTGGTGATTAATAAGATCGATCTGGCCCCTTATGTCGGTGCCTCGTTGGCGATCATGGAACGCGATACCAAGAGAATGCGTGGAGAACGACCGTTTGTGTTTACCAATCTGAAAAAATCCGTCGGCGTGGAGAAAATTACGGAGTTCATTACGCATCAGGGTATGCTGGCCTAATTGTACAAGTGAAAGACGGGCTCTGACCAAGATGAAGGCGCAGAGGTCCATTTCGATTTGCCACGCATCCTAAAACTGTGACTCCGGAGTACGCACTATCAATCCGTCTAACTCGTCACTCACTTTGACCTGGCAACCGAGCCGACTGTTCGATAACGGGTCGATGGCGCATTCCAGCATTTCGCGCTCGGCGTCACCCGGACCACCAACTCTTTCAGTCCAGTCCGACTCGATATAAACATGACAGGTAGCGCAACTGCAAGCGCCGCCGCACTCTGCAACTATGCCAGGAATGCCACCATTTATCGCGCCTTGCATGAGACTAATCCCATTGCCAACATCAATGGCGCGCTCGGTGCCTTCATGATCGATATAAGTAATTTTTGCCATTGCTATTCCCTATGTACTGGATGTTATTTGACGAAGTGGGTTTTCATTGATTGGCAATTTCCTTCATGGAAATGCTTTGGTCCTGTAAACGTTCCGACGAGATGTGTACGTCTTTCGGAATCAATCGCTTCGACGTCATGAATTCTTGTGGTTTGTTAATGGCGTCCACAGCGATTAGTCTGCCAGCTTGCAGATAGAAGACCGCGAACGCACCCGAGGCTGGGTCGCCTCGAAGCACAAACTCGTCGTGTCCTTGAGAGAGGCCAGCGATCTGAAGTTTCACGTCGTATTGGTCTGACCAGAACCACGGTACTGAAGTGTATTTCTTCTCCACGTCACACAAGCTCGCAGCGGCGACTTTCGCTTGATCGACGGCATTTTGCACCGACTCTAGGCGTATTCGTTTTCCATAAATGTGGTTAGGGTGATTGGTGCAATCCCCAGCCGCCACAATGTTGGGGTCTTCGGTTCGTGCATAAGCGTCAACGACGATGCCATCGGAGACCGGTAGTCCTGCATTGCTGGCGAGTTCGCTGTTTGGGACGATACCAACACCAATCACCACGAAATCGGCTGAGTAAGAAGTGCCGTTGGAACAGATTACCCGCTCTACATTACCTTCGCCTTCAAATGCCGCGACCCGCACGTCGGTGACTATGCGCACGCCCTCGGCAGCATGACGGTCTTGGTAGAAGCTAGAGACAACCGGTGCCACTACACGGTTCATCACGCGCGATTCCATTTCTAATACGACGGTGTCGACACTGCGGGTAGCGCAAACGGCGGCAACTTCTAAACCAATATAGCCTCCACCAACTATCACAACTCGTGCGCCGTTTCTAACATGGGTTTGTATTTGCTCGACGTCTGCAATGTCACGCAGATAATAAATTCCGGCGAGATCGCTACCAGGTATCGGCAGGCGGCGCACGCGGGAACCGGTAGTCAACGCGAGTTTGTCATAGCCAAGCTCATCACCGTCGTTCAATTTGAGCTTCTTAGCAGGGCGATCCAATGACTCGATACACGTATTCAAACGCAGTTCTACCGCGGCGTCAGCGTAAAACTCGCCAGCTCGCAGATATAACTCGTCAAGACTCGATTCGCCAGCGAGAAAGGTTTTCGACAGGGGTGGTCGTTGATACGGTAGATAGGGTTCTTCACCCACGAGAACGATCCGGCCGTCGAACTCATGTTGTCTGAGGCTTGCGATCAGCTGGCTGGACGCATGTCCTGCGCCCGCGATAACAATAGTTTCTGGCATGATTTAAGGTGTCGGCAGAGGTTGAATAAACATTTCGCTGGGCATTGTAAACCAAACCACTTGCCGACCCGAAACCCTCGTTTGTCAACGGGGTCGTGGCTCGTAGCCAATCTGCGTTGCGAGTCTATGCGAATCGGTTACCTCGATTGGTAATAATTCGGTGCCCCAGCGAAACTGAAGCGCCGTTTTTCCGGTTTCCTTGAGACGTTCGAACTCAATTTCCAGCTGTTCGTCGCCGGGACGAGTGCCATCAGAGTTCCATATTCTAGCAAGTGCGGTTTGAAGGTCAGAGTCATGGAGAATCCCGACCCCAGCCGTTGCGTCCGCAATCATAGATCCTGTTTCGTCGATGAAAAGCCTGTTGAGCATGCCACCGTCCTTACCAGTGTGCGCGCAAAGCTGATCGCCATGTTCCAAACGGTACACCCATGGGGTGTATTCGAGATCAACAAATACAAGTTGTGGTCCATTTTGAACGTACGAGCGCCCGAGCTCGTCCTGTCGGTAATTGTGGTTGATGAAAGTGATGGTGCGGGGATGGGTGATAAGTTCGTCTTGGATGCGCCATCGTCCACGCGGATCGAGTGAAAGCCAACCAAAACAATCCGCCACGTTCGGCCATTTCGCGAGGGCGTTAAGTGCATTAGCATCAAGGGCGACTTTATTTCCCTGCATACTGCCATTGTAATCGAGGATGTTCTGCAATATGGCAGGTTGTACCGTTGACAGAGCAACCCACATACAGTCTCATTTGCGGGGGGAATAGGTGCCGAATAAATAATCCACGCTCGAGAATACTTGAGTCACTATGAGGAGAGAAGATGAAGTTCATTTACGTGATTTTGGCTGCATTACTCGCCCACAGCCAATTGGTTGGTGCCGCTGGCGATGCTGTCGCCGGTAAGGCGATGTATGGCGTGTGCGCCGCCTGCCACGGGGGTAATGGAGAGGGTATTGTGGCCATGAATTCGCCTCGTCTGGCAGGTCAAGAAGATTGGTATCTCACCCGGCAGATCGAGAATTTCAAGTCGGGGGTGCGTGGCTCCCATGCCGAGGATATATATGGACAGCAAATGGCACCAATGGCGGGTGTGTTGCCCAACCCCTCCGTGATTGCCAACGTCGCTGCTTACATTCTAACGTTGCAGGCTCCACTTCCAACGCCCAGTATCGAAGGTGACGTAGCCAATGGAAAAACCCTGTATGCAGTGTGTGCGGCCTGCCACGGTGTCAAAGCAGAAGGACTACGAGCGTTGAATTCGCCACGTCTGTCTGGTCAGAATGACTGGTACATCGTTCGGCAAATGAAGAATTATAAAGCGGGTATTCGCGGTACGCACCCGGATGATATATATGGCAAGCAAATGGCACCGATGTCTATGCTGTTGGCCGATGATCAGGCGATCCTGGATGTTGTAGCCTATATCAATACGTTGCAGTAACACGCGGTAGGCTACCAACGCTATACCTCAACACGAGGGAGATGGAAAATGCTAGGTTTGATGATGGATAGGCCGCTCCTGATCACTGACATCATGCGGCACGCTGAACGCATCCATGGCAACACGGAGATCGTCTCCATCACCGCGGATGAGCCGCTGCACCGCTACACCTATGCTGAGTGTTTCAGGCGGGTTCGCAAACTAGGCAACGCGCTTGCCGAATTAGGGGTAAAGTCGGGCGATTTAGTTGCGACCTTGGCATGGAACGATTTTCGTCATTTTGAATGCTATTACGCTATTTCCTGCAGCGGCGCCGTACTGCATACCCTTAATCCGCGCCTCTTCGAAGAGCAGCTTGTGTACATTATCAATCATGCCGTTGATAGGTGGATAATCATAGACCCCATATTTGTACCTAAGCTCGAATTAGTGCAAGAGAAGCTTAATGCTGTTCAAGGTTACATCATCATGGCCGATGAAGCGCACATGCCGGCCACCACCCTTAAAAACGTGTGCTGCTACGAGACTCTGTTGGCAACGGAGACCGATGAGTTCAATTGGCCCGATTTGGACGAACGCAGTGCAAGCGCTTTGTGTTACACATCGGGTACGACGGGAAACCCTAAAGGCGTGCTGTATAACCATCGTTCCACTGTGCTCCACGCATATGCCGGGGCATTGCCGGATACAATGGCTATCTCGCGGCGAGACACAATCCTGCCAGTAGTACCGATGTTTCATGCTAATGCATGGGGGGTGTGCTACTCGGCACCGATGGTCGGGTCTAAACTGATCTTTCCAGGTCCCAAGCTTGGCGACGGCGAAACACTGCAGCACTTGATCGAGAGTGAAGAAGTTACCGTAGCGATGGGTGTTCCGACGGTTTGGCTTACGTTTCTAAATTACCTCGAAGAGTCGGGTAAAAGAGTGGATAGCATGAAACGCACTATTGTCGGGGGATCGGCCTGCCCGGCCGCCATGATGGAG
>CAZBOQ010000128.1:0-5717 GCA_964493555.1 uncultured Gammaproteobacteria bacterium
GTTATGGTGTGTTCCATCTTCATCGCTTCGAGGACCATAAGTGGCGTGCCACGGCTCACCTCTGTGCCGACCTCAATCATGACCGCGGTCACGGTGCCTGGCATAGGCGCGCGTAGAGTGTCCATGCCCATCGTGGAATGGTTTTCGGTAACGGGTTGATAACGCGTGAAGTCTGTTTGCACGCCATCGAGAAATAAACTGATCTGTACCTCGGTATCCACCACGCGAGCGGTTCGTTGCCATTCGTTGAGGTTGACGTTCATCGAGCCTTCTTTATCGATTGTTGCATGTGCGGTGAGTGTTACGCTGGGTAATTTCAACAGGTAGCCGTTTACTGTCTCCTCGGCTATAACGTCTATGGGGTTGCCATCATGGACTATCGTTAAAACTTGTTGGGAGAGGGCGTTAAGTCGCCAGCCATTGTGTAGTGCCCAAGGTGTGTGTGGATCTATCAGTGCAGTTTTTGAACGTTGGGATTGTAATAAATACAAGCAAACACACGCCAGAGCAGACTCAACGAGATCTGTTTTATCTAAGAGAAGGGCCGGGAGTTCCGTATCTATAAAACTGGTGGCGACAGCTCCTTCCATAAACTGCGGCTGGAGAAGAAGCCGAGCTAAGAACTCTCGGTTGGTTTTAAGACCAACGACTTCGGTCATGCGTAGTGCATCAGCCAGCCGATACACCGCTGCGTCACGCGTCTCACCCCAGGCGATCAATTTCGCGAGCATAGGATCGTAGTGCATGGTGACAGGATCCCCGGCGCTGACTCCGGTATCGATGCGAACTAATGGATCGGCGCCTGGAAAGTGCAGATGTTCGAGTCTTCCAATTGCCGGTAGAAATTCGCGTTTCGGATCTTCGGCGTACAGGCGCGCCTCAATAGCGTGCCCATGTGGAACGATCTCGTGCTGTAACAAAGGTAGCGGTTCGCCTGTGGCGATCCGTAACTGCCATTCAACCAAGTCTTGGCTAGTGAGCAGTTCAGTCACTGGGTGTTCGACCTGGAGTCGGGGATTCATTTCAATGAAATAAAACTCTTCATCCTCAGTGAGGAGGAACTCGACTGTGCCGGCATTGCGATAATCAACACTGCGAGCCGTAGCGACTGCAGCTTCTCCCATTTGGGACCGTAGTTCGGGAGATAGATTCGGCGCCGGGGATTCTTCGATGATCTTCTGATAACGCCGTTGTAGCGAGCAGTCGCGCTCGAACAGATGAACTACATTGCCGTGATCGTCGCCAAAGATCTGAAATTCAACATGGCGCGGGTTTATCAAATATTTCTCAATGAGTACTCGTGTGTCATCAAAAACCGCTGCTGCTTCCCGCTGCGCGGATTGCAGAGCGGTCGGAAACTCACCCGCGTTTCCAACAATCCGCATCCCTTTACCGCCGCCCCCAGCGATAGGTTTTATCAGCAGCGGATAGCCGATCAAATCAGCCTGGAATTGTAGGTTCGACCCCCTTTGATCTGTACCATAATAGCCGGCCAAGACCGGTACCCCGGCTGCCGTTATTATTTCTTTGGCAACACCTTTCGATCCCATTGCCCGAATTACATCAGCGGGTGGACCGACGAAAGTAAGGTTTGCGTTGGCGCAGGCATCGGCAAAATCTGCATTCTCAGCCAGAAAACCGTAGCCGGGATGCACTGCGTCGGCACCTGCTTTTTGAGCCGCAGCAATGTGTTTGTCGATATCGAGGTAACTCTCGCGTGCTGACGCAGGCCCTATAGCGATACTTTCGTCCGCTAAGCGGACGTGTTGGGCCTGCGCATCAGCCTCTGAGTACACCCCGACGGTGTGTATCCCCATGCGGGCGGCGGTACGTATCACACGACAGGCGATTTCGCCTCGGTTGGCGATCAGCAGCTTCGCGAGCATTACATTCGAAATACGCCGAACGATGTCTTTTCTAACGGTGCGTTCAGCGCGGCAGAGATACCAAGACCAAGCACCATGCGCGTATCTTTCGGATCGATTACGCCATCGTCCCAGAGGCGCGCACTTGAATAATAGGGGTGCCCTTGACGATCATACTGTTCGAGAATCGGCATTTTGAAATCTGCCTCTTCCTGGTCGGTCCAGGTCTGCCCTTGCGCCGCACGGCTGTCTCGACGGACTTGGGCGAGTACGCTGGCGGCCTGTGCGCCACCCATCACAGAAATCCGCGAATTGGGCCATATCCACAGAAAACGTGGATCGTAGGCCCGCCCACACATGCCATAGTTGCCGGCTCCGAAACTACCACCGATGATGATGGTAAATTTCGGTACCGATGCGCTAGCTACTGCCATTACCAATTTTGCCCCGTCCTTGGCGATCCCGTCGGCTTCATATTTCGAGCCAACCATGAAGCCGGCGATGTTCTGCAAAAAGACCAGCGGTATGCCACGTTGCGTACAAAGTTCGATGAAATGGGCTCCTTTTAAGGCTGATTCAGAAAACAAGATCCCGTTGTTGGCGATGATCCCTACTGGGTAACCAAGGATGTGGGCAAAGCCGCAAACCAGTGTCGTGCCGTAAAGTTGTTTAAACTCGTCGAACTCACTAGCGTCGACGATACAAGCGATGACTTCGCGCACGTCATAGGGAGTGCTCACATCGGCCGGTACGGCTCCGTAGATCTGCTCGACCGGATAATGTGGATCTTTCGGAGGGCGAACCTTCAACACTGTTTGTTTGGTTCGATTCAGGTTGGCAATCACACGACGAGCCATTGTCAAGGCATGAAAATCATCGTCAGCACAATGGTCAGCAACGCCAGAACGTCGTGAATGCACATCGGCGCCACCTAAAGCCTCCGCAGTCACGTCTTCCCCGATGGCTGCTTTTACTAGGGGTGGCCCACCTAGGAAAATCGTTCCCTGTTCGCGCACGATAATGGTTTCATCTGACATAGCGGGGACATAGGCTCCTCCAGCGGTGCACGATCCCATGACTACGGCGATCTGTGGAATATTTTGCGAAGACATCCGTGCTTGGTTGAAAAAGATTCGCCCAAAATGGTCTCGATCGGGAAACACTTCATCCATCAATGGGAGATAAGCGCCGCCTGAATCGACCAAATAAATACAAGGCAAATGATTGGTCGCCGCAATTTCTTGCGCGCGTAAGTGCTTCTTGACGGTTAAGGGATAATAGGTGCCGCCTTTGACGGTCGCATCGTTGACCACGATCACGCATTCTTGATCTGAGACGCGGCCAACCCCTGTAATGATCCCAGCCCCTGGCGCGTGGTCGTCGTATAAGCCTAATGCTGCGAGTTGCGAGAGCTCGAGAAAAGGCGTGCCGGGATCTAACAAGTTGCGTATACGTTCACGCGGCAGTAGCTTGCCGCGATCAATATGACGGTTTTTGGAACGATCGTCACCACCCAATGCAAGACGCGCGACCGTTTGTTCCAGGTCACCCACCAGAGCCTGCATAGTGGCGGTGTTCTTTTGAAAATTCGCATCGTTGATCGAGAGTGCGCTTTGCAGTACTGGCATCAGGCAGACTCGATGAATAGTTCACGACCTATCAGCATTCGGCGAATTTCACTGGTACCAGCGCCGATTTCATAAAGCTTGGCATCGCGCAAGAACCTGCCGGTAGGGAATTCGTTGATGTATCCGTTACCACCGAGCGTCTGAATCGCCTGAAGTGCCATCCAGGTTCCGCGTTCCGAGGCATAGAGGATCGCACCGGCTGCATCCTTGCGGGTTGTTTCACCACGATCGCTAGCTTTGGCGACCGCGTAAACATAGGCCTTGCAGGCGTTTAGAGTGGTGTACATATCAGCAAGTTTGCCCTGCATTAATTGAAACTGACCGATCGGTTGATTGAATTGTTCACGCTGATGGACGTAAGGGATGATGACATCCATGCAGGCCTGCATGAGCCCGAGCGGTCCGCCTGCCAGTACCAGTCGCTCGTAGTCCAGGCCGCTCATCAAAACACTCGTTCCTTCCCCAACACTGCCCAGCACGTTCTGTTCCGGCACCTCGCAGTCTTCGAAGATCAACTCGCAAGTGTTTGAGCCGCGCATCCCCAATTTGTCGAGCTTTTGTGCGGTGGAAAACCCGGGAAACGTCTTTTCTACGATGAACGCGGTGATGCCGCCGGCTTTAGCGACGGGATTGGTTTTAGCGTAAATGACCAAGGTATCGGCGTCGGGCCCATTAGTGATCCACATCTTGGTACCGTTCAGAAGGTAATGATCGCCCTTGTGCTCGGCACGCAGACGCATGCTGACCACATCCGACCCAGAACCTGATTCGCTCATTGCTAGGGCACCGATGTGCTCCCCATTGATTAACTTTGGTAGGTAGCGGCGTTTTTGGGGCTCGTCGCCGTTCCGCCGGATTTGGTTCACACACAGGTTCGAATGCGCGCCATAGGACAAGCCCAGCGCGCCTGATGCCCGACTCAGTTCCTCCATTGCTATTGTGTGTTCCAGGTAGCCCATTCCGGCGACGCCATATTCCTCCTCTACCGTCAAGCCCAAAAGGCCCATCTGGCCCATCTTCGGCCACAGATCTAACGGTGCTTCATTGCTTTCGTCGATGGCGGTTGCACGCGGGGCGATTTCCTTCCTGGCAAACTCATAAACCGTATCGCGGAGCATTTCGGCCGTTTCTCCTAGACCGAAGTTCATTGTGGGATATGGAAAACTCATAATGTTACAGCGGGTAACGTTAACGTAATCGTAGGACGTCAATGATTGAACTGGGACAATTTGAGCAGCTTGTTCATGCAATTTGCTTCAATCTCATCCATGGCGGTAAGGGCGGCTTCGATTTCACGCATTCTAGACTGCAAATCGCCGCGCCGAGCGCAGATTTTAGTGCATAAATGAAGAAGCTGGCGGCTATCATTCTGCTCCAAAGGATCATGCATATCAATGATTTCTTTAATTTCTTCAAGCGAGAGACCAATCCGTTTACCTCTGAGAGTCAATTTCAATCTCACACGGTCCCGTTCAGAGTATTGCCGAGTATTGCCGCAACGTTTCGGTGACAATAGCCCTTTCGATTCGTAAAACCGAAGGGTTCTAGCCGTTACTTTGAATTCGTTTGCAAGCTCGCGGATCCGGTATTGCGATACCATGTGAAGGTCCAGGCTGACGTTAACGTCAATCCTATGCTGATTTCACCGGCCTGTCCAGAAACGATTGAGTTGAGAAAAGTGGCTTTTTGTTGAACGGCGTTCCGAAGCTAGAAAAATCCGGACATTTATTTCGCTATCCGGTTGCTCCGATTTAGACGTCTAAAAATTGCAATGTTTGGTGGTTGTTGATGAACCAAACTTAAAAATCGGCAAAAACGGTGTTTGAGCCCTCGGTGTATTTTGAATGCACGTCCTCGGGTGTTGGTTTAGGCCGCTCGTTGACGAGTGGTATTCGTTCAGTGTTCCAGAGATGAGGTGCCACGTCGCCAGCGATGGTAACTCTCCAGCCAATCTAATATTCGGATAGGGACATGATTTCGTTTCCAGTTTGCTGCTGCGTATTTGTTTGCTTCGGACAGTGTTGGGTAGATATGGATGGTGCCGAGGATCTTGTTCATCCCGATTCCGTGGCGCATCGCAATAACGAACTCCATCAGCAAATCACCCGCGTGTTCTCCGATAATGGCGGCGCCGAGAATCCGGTCGTTACCTGGTGCGGTAAGGACTTTGACAAACCCGTGTGCTTCACTATCAGTGATAGCGCGGTCGAGTTCATCGATTCCA
>CAZBOQ010000129.1:0-8813 GCA_964493555.1 uncultured Gammaproteobacteria bacterium
GACTCGGATTTCCGGTGATATTAGCGGTCGTTGGTCGGGCAGTAATCCCTGAGCGGCGCAGTCTTTACTTGGGTCTGGTAAGTGCCGGTGGGTCAGCTGGACAGGTGCTCATGGTGCCCCTTGGTCAAGGTTTGATCAGCGCGTTTGGTTGGGAATATGCCCTGCTTTGTCTCGCGGCGCTGCTTGCCATCGTCGTTCCTCTGGCGGCCTTGACTCTGGCAAGTGCTCGTGTTCAGAGAGCGCCTACCGGCAGCCAGAGTTTGACCGATGCGTTACGCGAAGCACGTGGTCACAGTGGTTATTGGTACCTGACTGCTGGATTTTTTGTCTGTTGTTTTCATGTGACATTCATGCTGACTCACCTGCCCTCATACCTAGTCGAGCAAGGCGCAAATGCGGCCTATGGTGCAATCGCATTATCGTTGATTGGGCTGGGCAACATCGTCGGCACAGCGGTATGTGGGGTACTCGGAGGGCGCTACCGGAAGAAGTTTGTTCTGAGCGTGCTCTACATATTGCGCGCGGTTGTTATGACAGCCTTTCTGGTGCTACCGATGACGCCGACCACAATCGTCATTTTCTCGCTAAGCTTGGGCTTGTTGTGGTTAGGGACGGTGCCGTTGACCAGTGGACTGGTGGCTGACATATTCGGTGTGAAATACATGGCCACGCTATTTGGTTTCGTGTTTTTCAGTCACCAGATGGGGGCCTTTGCTGGTGCCTGGTTGGGTGGCTATGTATTCGATATGACCGGGTCTTACCAACCGGTGTGGGTCGTGGGGATCGTGTTGGGTGTGGTGTCAGCGCTCTTGCATTGGCCTATTCGCGATGAGCCAGTAGAGCGTTTGCAGGCGGTAGCAGTGTAGGGGAGCACTAGATTCTAGTTGACCTCGCCGTTTGGCCGAACAAAATTTTCCGCGCTTCTTCAGTAGGTGGCGAACTACGTCGGTACTCCTCACCTACCGCTACACCGGCACTAGTCTTGGGCCGTGCTTTGAGTGACTCGTACCAGCGATTGAGGTTCGGAAATTCCTCGAGGGTCTGGCCGAAGCGGGTATGCGGCAGGACCCATGGAAACGATGCCATATCCGCAATGCTGTATTTACCGGTAATGAAGTCGCGTCCTGCCAGGCGTCGGTCTAAAACCCCTAACAGGCGGTTGTATTCGTTCGCGTAACGGGTTTGCGAGTATGGGTGATCGCCTTCGGCATAGTTGACGAAATGACTAAGTTGTCCGGCCATCGGACCGAGGCCGCCGATCTGCCAGTACAACCACTGCAGAACCTCGAGACGTCCTTGCAAATCGGTCGGCATGAATTTCCCTGTCTTCTCCGCCAGGTACTGAAGGATTGCACCCGATTCGAAGATCGAAACAGGTTTTCCCTCGACGTCGTGATCGACGATAGCCGGCATGCGGTTGTTGGGACTTATGCGAAGAAACTCAGATTTAAACTGTTCGCCTTTTCCGATGTTGACTGGGATGATTTTGTACTCGATATCGCACTCCTCGAGCATTATCGAAACTTTCCAGCCATTGGGTGTGGGCCAGTAGTAGAGGGCGATCATATTAATTCTGTGACTGTTTTAAACGTTGTTCCCTCTCCCTCCGGGAGGGGGGTAGCGTGAGGGTTGCTTCTAGCTCTATTGCATCAACTAATTGCATCAGCAATTGCCACAATACGTTGCATTGACCGGATCACCGGTTTCTCGATGAGTTTGCCATCCATCACCAGCAAGCCACTCGGCTCATTGGCGAACGCTTCGATAATGTTGTGTGCTTTGGCGATAGTTTCCGGATTCGGTGTGTAAGCAGCATTGATAGCGCTGACCTGTTTGGGGTGGATAGCAAATTTGCCAGCGAAGCCCAGAGCCTGGCCGGCTTCGGCATCGTGGCGCAGCCCTTCTTCGTCTTCCAGATCTAAATGTGGCACATCGACAATGTCGATCCCCGCCGCGGCCACTGCGTGTGCTGCGCGAGCACGCGCATAATACAGTGCCTCCCACGTATTGGCACAGCCAAGTGCGGCGGACATGTCGACGGCGCCGAAGACCAGACAAGTCAGGCGCGGAGTTGCTGCTGCGATCTCCACAGCATTGTTCAAGCCGGCATTGGTTTCAATCAAGGCATAAAGTTCTACGTGATGTTTTGCCTCGCCCAGCAGTTCATCCGCCCAGCGAATTTCATCCGCGGTCTCTATTTTGGGCAACAGGACGCCGGGCGGTGGATTGTCCATCTCGACAATCGCAAGCATGTCCTTGAGACCTACGGAACTGCGCAAGCTGTTGATGCGCACGGTCGGAAAGGGCCGGCTGTCTGACCGGTAATTCTTGAACATCGGTAACGTTTTGGCGCGCGCTTCATCTTTCAGCAATGGTGCTACTGCGTCCTCGAGATCAACGCAGACGCCGTCAACGTCTAATCCCATCGCCTTTTGGAATTTGTCGGGCGAGGAGCCCGGTAAGAACATGGTGCAACGGCGTGGGCGTATGGCTCCACTGTCTCTGGGCATCTTAACCTCCCTGAAGGTTGCGCTCGGACTGACACTCGAGCTCGTCACGATAGGATTAGTTCGTCGGCAAAGGTAGGTCCAAGCCGAAATGCTTTTTATTAGTGCACTTCGCTATGTCCGCGATCAGCCTATCGACGCTTTTTTATCAACGGTTTCACAATAATTGTTCGGCATTCTAATCTCCCTATTCCCCGTCCGGAAGGCGTTCTTTCCGTGGGTGCCGAATCTCTACTGTTTGGGTATGCGCACGATAAATAAAACTACTAGCTTTTGCTAGCGCCCATGAGCTTGAATCAATAGACTAGCTAATCGTGGGCCATCCTCAGAGCAGTTGGTCGACCCAACGATTTTTTACATCCTCAACTAATTTAAGAGTCTTTTGGGAGTGTAAGTTATGAGTAAAGCGGAAAGACCTGTCTTGGTGGTCGGCGGACTGAACATGGGTTCTGCCGAGGAAGTACTGCGCGCTTGGGGCCCGCCGCTCGGAGATATCGCCATTGGCTTGACTGACGGTGAGTGGGGTCCGCGGCAACTGTGGGTTGCATATGTTTGGCACTGGACATTAGAGGAGCACCCGCAGCTCGAGATCGCTCGCATGCCGGAGGGTGTTGAGGGTATGCCGGACTGGGTTCCCGCTGGTTATCACGATCTTATGAAATTCAAGGTGAAGGACGGACAGGATAAGATCCGCATAGACCGGCTCGGCTACGCCGACTGCGCAATAGAATCCTATGCCACCTTTGGCCGGTTGCGTGAGCAGGGTGTCATTCCCGCCGGCACCCGTTTTCAGGTATGTCTGCCATTTCCCGAAGATGCCGTCAGGCTAGTTAGTTTTCAAACTCGTGATTTCGAAATAATCTCAGCAGCCTATCAGGATTGTATCAAGCGGGAGGTTGAGCAAATCTGTTCGGCTGTACCGCACGAAGATCTTATTTTCCAATGGGACATTAACTGGGAAGTTATTGCAGTTGAGACTGATGATGGCGGGGAAGAGCCGTTGACCTGCAAAGTGAACGGTGACCCCTATGAGCGTTATGTTGGGTATCTACGAAATTTAGGGGCTTCAGTGCCTAATGATATCCCTATGGGTTTGCACCTTTGCTACGGTGATTTTCAGCATCAACACTATTTGCAGCCAACTGATCTTGGTGTCTGTGTGAAAATGTCGAACCTTGGTGTGGCGTCCGCCGGACGCCCAGTGAGTTTCGTCCATATGCCGGTACCACGCAGCCGTGATGACGACGCGTATTTCGAGCCGCTCAAGGAGCTCGAAATTGGCGATGCAACTCTGTATATCGGGTTGGTGCATTACACAGATGGCGTCGACGGAACGCTTAACCGGATTAACACGTTTCGCCGGCATTACTCGGGTATCTACGGAATTGCGACCGAGTGTGGTATGGGTCGGCGGCCCGAGGATCAGGATCTAAGCAAGTTGTTGCGAATCCACCGGGACGTGGCGGAGCAGATGCCGTAAATCTGGGCTACGGGTGGTGTGGTTACGGTGACCAAAATCGAAAAGAGGCTTTTCGTGCTACAACGATGGCGCGACTTCCTCGATCAATAGCCGCAGTGACTCGAACCAGGCGGGCTCCTGATCCGAGTGATCGAAGGTCATCGCGTTCAATACGCCGAAGCCGCCCGTTTCCTCCTTGATGCAAGCGATCTTCTCGCTGACGGTGGTGGGTGATCCGACTAGCCAGGTGTTATCGGCCATATATTCGACAGTTACGTCACTGTCTGGCATATCAGGATCGTGTTTGAAGGACTGCAGTTGCTTGGCCGCAGTATAGACGGGTAGTAAGAAGTCGCGGTATGCGCGTCCAATGGCGCCATCTACTACGTGGCGGCGTGCTTCGGCGTCAGTTTCGGCGATAAAGATCGGTGCTGCGAGCCGCCAGTGTTCACGTGCTGGTGAGAGACCACCCTTTTCGGCGCCACGCAGCACCGCCTGCCAATGCGATTTCAGGTGATGAAGGCTCAATGCAAAACTCATGGGATTGAGGCCAAGTTCGCCAGCCATCTCTAACGTCGGAGAGTCTTTGTTGGTGCCGGCGATTGAAATGGGCGGATGTGGTTTCTGAAATGGTTCCAGATGATATTTCAGAATGCCACCGCCGAACTCTGCTGGTTTGCTTACTTGCCAATATTTGCCGCGATACTCCCAGGGTGCATCTTCGGTCCATAGTTTTTTGATGATGGTCAGGGCTTCCAGCATCTGTGCACGGTTCGGCTCTGCGGCGCTGTCGATGTCGAACATGGCCCTGTCGGTGGGAATAGTGCCGCCAGCGACCCCGAATATGATCCGGCCTTCAGAGATCTGATCTAGGTAGGCGATACGATGTGCGACGCCGATCGGGTGGTGATAGGGCAAACAATGACCACCGGTCGCGAGTTTGATGTTGTGCGTATAGTTAAGCGCCTGCGCAATCATGAGATCTGGTGCTGGGCACGCCTCCCAGGGTACGGTGAAGTGCTCCCCTATCCACGCCTCGGCGTAGCCTAATGCATCGCATTTGGCGATGTGGTGTAGGTTCCATTCGTGCGCTTGGCGAACAGTCCGCTCCGGCGGATTGTTCGGCATAAGGAATGTACCGATCTTCACGCTAGTTCAACCGGGAGACTTCTCCCGCAGACCGAGCGCTTCGAGTCGCGGCAGTACCTCGTCTCTGAAATATGGGAACTCATCGATGTAATTGACGAAGGCTATCGTCGTTCCGGCCAAGCCGGCGTCGCTGATGCTTTTCAAGCCGGCGGCGATATCGTCCGGTGTACCGATCAATGGGTACGCACCGTGACCACCCGCAAAGCGGGAGCGCAGCACGCCTAAAACCTCGGTCGGAAAGGTGTGAGTGTACATTCCGAGCGAGTCCATAAGGTTTTCAGTGCCTTCCCAATCGGCCATCTCGTTGGCGTAAAAGTCGTGATACTCCTCGGCCTCTTTGCGGCTCGGTCTGCAGACCACGTAAGTGAAAGTGAAGGCAGCGACGTCGCGTCCGTATTTTTTGCCCATTGCCCGAAATGGGTCTAGATCGGTCTGCGCTTGCTCGGGGGAGATCATCGACGTGAATAGCACGTCGCAGTTACGGGCGGCGAAATCGCGGCCAGTCTCAGAGGCGCCGGCATTCATTACCGCCGGCCGCCCGCCACTATACGGTTTTGGATCACCGATGACTTGCTTTAACTGAAACCACTTCCCGTTAAAATCGAAGCGCTCTTTTGTGCTCCATATTTTAAGAATGATGTCCCACCATTCTTGTGCAAAGAGATACCGTGACTCATGGTCACGTGCTTCCATGCCGAACATTTCGAATTCCGTTACATTCCAACCGCACACGATGTTGAGACCAAACCGGCCGCGGCCGATGTGATCGGCGGTGACCATCTGCTTGGCGGCAAATATCGGATGGATCAACGGTGCGTGGACGGTGCCGAAGATACCAATCTGCTCGGTGCTAGCGAGTATTCCCGCCGCCCAAGTCAGCGTTTCCAGATTGTAGCCGTTGAAGTCGGTCTCACCGCCGTAACCTTTCCACCGCGCTACTGGCAGGATGAAATCGAGTCCGGCGTCGTCGGCCATCTGGGCGATGGTTTTGTTGTCTTCCCAATTCGCAGACCAACGTTCATCAACTTTGGTTACCGCTTGGCCACCGGAGACATTGGTGTGAAATAGGCCGAGTTTCAGCCTATGCGGGCGTCGAAGAAAGCAATCATCACGGAGCGAGAGTGCCACATAGATTCCTTTAACAATTGTAAGTGAAAGGTGTTATGCGTAGCCGACTAAGGTCATAGAATGCGTAAGCCGTTTCGGGATCCATAATTTGCATAGTCTCGTATCAACAAAATCGCGCACCACAAGAGCGGGGATACGGCGAAGCAACTCAGGTCCGCCCGCCCGCGTACTCAATTTCGGTGCCAGCGCTTCGGTTGTGGCCACCAGATCGTTTGGCTGAGGCTCGTTCAGCGCCGTTACCGTCTTACTTTACTGACGCGGTGGAACAACCTGCTCGTCGCTGCGCCGCCAGATTACTGGAAACAGATCGTCATCGGCGGGGTATTCGCCTGGACCACAACTGGGCTCCGCAGGCAGCTTCACGGTATATGGTTTGGGATCGTAGCGCGCGTCGTCGCCGAAAAATCGAATCGATAAACCGATCCTGCGTTGACTCTGGGATCGGTTGGGCCCGGCGCCGTGCACTGCGAGTGGGTGATGGCAAATACAGTCACCGGGATGTAGGTCCCAATCGAGAAATGTGAGCGAAGGGTCGTCTTTGCGTTGGAAGAAATCGGGGCACGGTTCAAGTGCTGGGTTGTCGAATGCCGGATCTTTATCCGGAGTGACCGGTCGGTAAAATTTACCCCATTTGTGTGAACCTTTGATGTACAGCAGACCACTGGATGCCGTGGTAACCGGAGTTAATGCCACCCAGATCGATACTAGGTGATCGCCGAGAAAAGGCCAGAACGGCAAATCGTGGTGCCAATGCGTCGGCGCCACTGTGGTCGGCTCCTTAATGAATAACTGGTCATACCAGAAACGCACTTGCTCTGCGCCCATAAGCGTGGCACCGATCTCCGCGGCTGGCGAGTCGTTACGAAATGCCAGAAAATCAGGATCATGTCCGCACATGAAAACGCTGGAATAGAATTTACCGGTTTCGTCGGGACGATCGACCACACGCGCGCGGCCGACGCCGCTTTCCATATAGCGTATCGCGGCGTCACACATGCGCCGGCACCACTCATCGTCGAACAGCCCACGCAAACATACTACGCCGTCTTCCTCGTAGGTGCGTAGCTCTGCTTCGGTAATTGCTTTGGCCGGCTTCTGATTCATGGTCGCATGTTTCCGCTTAGATGACGAAACCGATCGGCCGAAAAAGTTCAGATGCTCACGCTAACTATTGACGCTGCGGAGGTTAGCCTTTTGTGGCTTGTCGACGTCAGCGGTTTCTGCCTTGATTAACTGTTCCATGATGCGGCGCGACTGAATCGCGCCTTTATCCGACTCGACGGTGAGCGGGAAATTGTAGCCCTCGGCGAGATCATCGACCTTCAGTTCATTAAGTAGGTTTTGCTGAATGTTGATTATCGCTTGGTCCTCATGGAAGGTGAAATCGATCGCTCGGGTCATGTTTTCGTCCAATCCTCGCCCACCCCAGTGTTTCTGCCGAGCGACATGCCAAAAGTAGTAACATCCATGCCGGTGGGACGGAACAATAATGTGGGAAGCTAGGATCCCCACTCCCTCTTCTCTTGGCTGGCCGGCGGGAGTGACACCCACGTCCATAAAAAAATACCCAGGTGGTTCCCAACGCATGTTTTGCCAGTGATCGACGTTCTTCTTGTAGTTGTTGAAGGCCATGCTCCAAATTGGTACCGGTGGTTTGTCCTCGATCCAACGAGCTACCGTTACGCTGTTGTCTTCCGTGGTGGTCTTGATCTCCGCTGTAGTCTGCTCGTCGTTACCGACCGTGCGGGCGTGCACGGTGGCGATGTGGCTCAAATCGAGCAGATTGTCGACCACCAGCTGACAATGGCCATCAACGAACAGCATGCTGTGGCCCATATCCACCCAGTCATCGGCGTTGTGGTAATAGTAATTTGGGATCATTGATTCATCAGCAACTCGCGGATCGCCCAACCAAAGCCATGCACAGCCATATTTCTCTACGAGTGGGTAGGTCCTTACCTTCGCGGTCTTAGGTATTGTGTCTTGCTCAGGGATTCTTGTGCACTTTCCGGTGCCGTCAAATTGTAGCCCGTGGTACCAACACTGGACGTCATCGCCTACCCGTTGACCTTTAGATAGCGGTACGAACCGGTGTGGGCAAACGTCGTGCAGGGCAACGATCTCTCCGTCTAGCTTACGCCACATCACTACCGGGACATCGGCGATACGGCGCGCTAATAGCGTATTGTTGAGTTCGAAATCGAAACCGGCCATGTACCAGGTATTCTGCAGGAATTCCATTCCAGTACTCCGTAGTTGATGTCCAAGAAGGATTGAATTTAATGGATTCAAGCGCAAAGTCGGGACTTATGCAAACCCCAGCCGTGTAGCAGCCTCAATGAAACCGCTCCAGGATCACGATCTCAATTGCATTCTGGTGGACCCGCACATAATGTCTGCAAGATCGTCGGTCACGTAAACGGTGGTGCCAGCATGCAATAAGCAGATTGCCAGATGAGTCTCCTATTGGAAAGTGCTTGTACCTATTCCTCGATATATATCTTTGCCCCTGACTGTCGAAACTGTGCAGCTTTCTCTTGCATGCCAGTGGTGAGCGCTGTTTCTCCGGT
>CAZBOQ010000130.1:0-10380 GCA_964493555.1 uncultured Gammaproteobacteria bacterium
TAAACCGCCACCAAAGATGCTGAGCTTCGCCTTTGGTTCAACCCAACCAACAGAAATTTTGGTAGCCGTTGCGGTGTTGCTGTATAGCGTGGCTGTAGCGCAAGCTGAACCTATCGCTAGCGAAGTACTCGAATCCTGCCGAAACGCAGTCGACAACGACTTCGAGGGCATGCATGCGATGATGTGGGATTGGCACGTCACCCCCGCATTGAAACAGCTGCAGCTATAGGCACATGGTGCCTTGGAAATGCGATAAACAGTCTCGAAGTCGCAAACCGGGTGATCGAAAAATTCGCCGCACAACCCGAAGTGCAAACTGAACCTGCCAGCGCACCTATCATCAACATTTTTCGCACCGCCTACCCGTGCGATTAAGCGCTGGGGATCACAGCAGGCTTTCCATCGTCTCGATACACATCCGATAATAGCTCCGACCGAACAGGTTGAGATGATTCAGCTCGTGGTAGAGACGATAAAGTGCAATCCGTCGTTCCGAACCCGGCGCAAGTGGCCATACTTCCGAATAAGCCGCCTCGCAGCGCGAACCGAAACCGCCGAATAACCGCATCATGCCGATTTCGGCTTCGCGGTGACCGTAGTAGCTGGCTGGATCGAAGATAACCGGCGCCCCCGACTCGTCCGCTGCAGCGTTTCCCGACCACAGATCGCCATGTAGCAAAACCGCGGGCTCATCAACGCTGGCTAACAAACCTTCGAGTGCGGACAGCAACTTTTCAGCCAAAACAAGAAGACGATCTCCACTGTCCGTTTTTTCTGCGAACAAGGATAATTGCCATCCTAATCGTTGTTCACGCCAAAATTGTAGCCATTCTTCCGAGGGTTGATTGGGTTGCCGCATATGACCCAAATAATTGTCGCAATGAAAGCCGAACCACGCCTGCCTTGTCGCACGATGGAGTTCGGCGAGTTGCCGTCCAATGGTTTCGTGCCAATCCCGACCCGGCATCCTGGGACGAAAGGCGTCAAGTACAATGTATTCTTCGTCGAAGGCAATAGGTTGCGGGACGCGGATCACACCTGGCGCCGCAAGCAGTGCCAGCGCCTCAAACTCTGCAGCAAACATTCCTGCCGGTACACTTGGACCATCATGAGTCTTTACAAAAAACTCCCGTCCATCTGCGAGCGTAACCACGCTCGCGGAGTTGATGCTTCCCCCGGGTGCCGCTCGCGACTGGGCAAAACGAGCGGTTTCGCCAGTTGCTGCCGATATGGCGGCTTCAATACGAGCGTGTAGACCCACCCACTAATCGACGTTCAGTAGAGTACGACAATGCTCGAGCATAGGCGGACAAGCCCGCTCGATCAGGTCGAGAACCGCGTCGAAACCGGAATCGCCACCATAATAGGGATCCGGCACCGCCGGTGCATTGTAGTTGTCGAAACTTTTGTCCAGAAAAGTACCAAGCAGCCGAATGTGGGGCTGATACCCCCCCGCCAGCCGCTCCAAATCCGCAAGATTCTCGTGATCCATAGGTACGATGAGTTCGAACATATCAATATCCTCCCAGCGTACTTGGCGCGCGATCGAGTCCAACTGGTAGCCTCGTTTGATTGCCGCCGCTCGCATCCGGTCGTCGGCCTGCGCCCCGACATGGTAACCGCTCATCCCGGCTGAATCGATCCGGATTACATCCTCGTACTCCGCGTCCCGCACGTAGTGACGGAAGACACCTTCACCCGTCGGTGAGCGGCAAATGTTACCCATACACACAAACAACACCGAGACTTCGTTCATGCCCGAATTCTAACAAAGAACCGCTCGCCACTGAGCGCTATAATAGCCCGGATCATCAATTCCCGGGAGAGATTCACTTGGATGCGAAGCTCCGTATTACCAGTATGTCCGGCAGCCTGCGCGTACAGTCGCGCAATACGGCGTTGTTGAACGCAGCCATCGCGGTAGCGCCTACGACACTCGAGATCGAGGTCTGCTCGATCGCCGACGTCCCGTTGTACAGCCAAGACATTCAGAATGCAGGGATACCAGATACGGTCTTAACGCTTGCAGATAAGATCAAAACCGCCGACGGGTTATTGATCGCCACGCCGGAATATAATTTTTCGATCCCAGGAGTACTTAAAAACACGATCGATTGGTTGACGCGTGTCCCAGAACCTCCCTTCAGTCAAAAACCAACAGCACTCATGGGCACCAGCGTCGGCAGGTTGGGTACGATCAATGCGCAGACGCACTTGCGACATAGTCTTGGCGCTTTAAATGCGTCCATAATGAATCAACCAATGGCAATCATCGGCAACTCGGGAGACTTATTCGACGACGGCGAACACGGCGCGGTTCTCCATGATGACGCCACGAAAGAATATCTGACCGGTTTTATGCAGGCAGTTGCGGTATGGGTGCGAAGATTTGTGGACAGCTGAATTTATTTTTGCTGTATTGTTGAACGTGCGCTCGCGTGACGCACGCTCTAGCTTGTAAAGATAGCTCCAAACCTCTCCAGGACTTTTAGCTCGCCCTCCCGGCCTCGTACAGCATTTGCACCGGCATCTGCGCCGGAAGGAAACAACCGTTGCCGAGTTATTTTACCTGCGGTGCAAAATCGGGGGAACGCATCATCCAATCCTCTTGGTTGCGTATGAAGTCTTTGACGGCGGGGATGTATTCGTTCTGCCACCGAACATCAGCTTTTACCGCGCTGCTGGCTTTTTCAAAATGGGTGTAATCCTCGTAGGCCCAGATGTGCACCACCCGGTGTTGGTGACCGACGTCTGTGTAATACCAACCAGCCAGTTTGACCCCGTGATCGGCACGAATCGGCACTGCGATGTCGCGTACTGCTGCCATATATTTTGGCACCGTACCCATCTTAAGATCGTATACCCGCATGTTATAAATCATTGTCTTTCCCCTATTTTTTCTCTCGGCTCCGGGACACAGGTAGATATTTAGTAGTCCGCCACAAAATACCGCCTTACCCGCCATTCAGATCAACGACGGATAGTAGCGTCCTGACGGTAGAAATCCCAGCCAACCTAAAGTGCACTGTGTCACGCACCGTTTCACATATTTTCTCAAATATAATCTACTGCTTATAACTATATTTGAATGTCTTACTTTAAATATATGAGGGTAGTGATTAATCTAAGAAGATACTGAACACCCGCACCTTTTGTTAATCACCAGCCTTTAGCAGTTCACGGGAGATCAAATCGCGGGACGTAAACAATTAGATGCTCTTCTTGAATCCGAGATCGAAGTACTGGACAGCGAAGTCAAGTTAGCACCGTTCCCGGATAGGATGGAAAAACAAGGCAAGATCCACTACAGAATCATCTCGTTCCAGGATCGAAAACCTACTGGAGGAACAACAACTCCATCAGCAGTTAGACATTTTTTCCGCCTGAGAATAACGAGACCCGTGCCCGCACAAAATTCGGATGCCTTATTCAAATTCGCTATAATTGTGCGTCTTATAGTTACGCAAAACCTGACCATGCCTGAGGATACAACTCGATGAGCCAAGAATTGGACGCGAAATTTTTTCGCAGATTCTCCTGGATAATCCTCGTACTGTTCATGATTGGCTTCACCATGGTCTTTCTCGCCGGCGAGTTCGGTGCCCAGGTAAAAGACAGCACTGCCGATACACTTACCGACCGTATGAGACCAGTAGGGAAAGTCAACACAGACCTTGATGCGCCGAACCAAGCAGCAGAAGCTCTCAAGACGGTCCACCACAAAGTGGCCTCCACTAGAGTGACTGCTGGTGGCGCCCTAGCGCGGCATGAAACACCAAACCCTGGCAAAGTAATTTACGACCAAGCCTGTTTTGCCTGCCACGCGACCACAGCATTAGGTGCACCGGTGCTAGGAGCTAAAGATGCTTGGGCACCGCGCTTTGAGAAAGGTTTCGATATGTTATTCAGCAATGTCATCGAGGGTTACACCGGTGAGACCGGCATCATGCCACCTAAAGGCGGCTTCACCCATTTAACCGATCAGAACGTACGCGACGCGCTCATATTCATGTTGCAGGAAAGTGGCGGTGAAGCATTAATCCCGACCGGTAACGCATCGACAGCTGGCGAACGAGGAGCCGCACCGAACCCGATGACCGTTTTGTCCGCGACGACGGCTCGCGTTGATCAGATAACTACCATCGACCCCACTGAAGATCTGATAAAAGGTAAGGAAGTTTACGACTCCGCCTGTTTTATCTGTCACACGCCAGGTGCCGCCGGCGCCCCTAAGCATGGTGACTCCAAGTCTTGGGCAGGTCGTAACGAACAGGACTTGGCCGTATTACACGACCATGCAATCAAGGGATACATGGGAAAATCAGGACTTATGCCACCTAAGGGCGGTCGGGTAGATTTATCAGACGATGATGTAAAGGCGGCAGTAGCATACATGTTGGACGCAATTAAATAGCGCTCAGCATTTACCGCTGATGGAATACCGCGAACCGGAACCGTAGCAATGGAAACCCTGCACCATTATTTCATCAGCGAGGATCTAGACGATGTAGAGGTGTTGGAAAAGTAGTTTGAATCGGATGGCATTGGTACTCGCCCTCCAGATTGTTTGGTTTCACTGGAGGAACGGTTCGGGATGATTAGACACTCGTAAGCTCAGTTTCAACCCAATGATTAATGATTCGCTTCTGAAACCTCAAACACCGACTCCCCGAAGAAAGTTAAGCGAGTGAGATACGTGTAATCCGCTTCCACCGCCATCAGTCCAATCAGTACGAATAAACACAACGGCGGCAATAAAATCGCGGTAATAAGTGTCATGCGTTCCCATGCCATATGCATAAAAATAGCGACGATAAACCCAGCCTTCAGCAACATGAACAAAATGATCAACGACCATCTGACATATCCCTGAAAACCTATATAGTCGACCATATAGGAGAAAGCACTAAGCACGAACAGTAGCACCCAAATCCACAGATAGGTCGCCAGTGGGTGCTGTTGATGTCCTTCGTCGTGCACCACGGTTTGTATTGAAGGTTCCTCAGCCATGTGAGTCCTGACTCCCGTTACCAAAGATAAAAGAACGCAAAAATGAACACCCAGACCAAATCGACAAAGTGCCAGTAGAGGCCAGCAATTTCTACAATCTCGTAACCCCTCTGTTCGTAGTCACCGCGAAACACTTTGAGCGCGACAATCGACAGATAGATGACCCCAGCGGAGACGTGTAGCCCATGGAAACCAGTGATCATGAAAAAGCACGAACCGAATTGTGGTGCGCCCATCGGATTCGACCACGGGCGGACACCCTCATCAACGATCAGCTTAGTCCATTCAAAAGCCTGCATGCCGACGAAGCTGGCTCCTAATGCAGCTGTGGCGAACATCAACAGCATCGCTTTCTTGCGGTCACCGCGATAGCCGTAGTTCACCGCAAGCGCCATCGTCCCACTGCTGGTGATCAGGATGAACGTCATTATCGCGATTAGCACCAGCGGGATGTGGTTACCAAAGATAGTCAGGGCAAAGACCTCGCTCGGATTCGGCCAAGGGATCGTAGTCGTCATTCTCACTTTCATGTAGGCCGTCAGAAAGCAACCGAAGATAAACGTGTCGCTCAAAAGGAAGACCCACATCATCGCCTTCCCCCAAGGAACTTGAAACGTCTGCTTCTCACTGGACCAATCTTCGACTATGCCGCGCAGTTCGTCGTCGATGCTGCCATCCGTGCTGTTTGCTACATCACTTGTCATAGTCTTTACCCAATCAAGTCGATAACAACAGCCAAAACAACACCAGCCACACTAACAATAGAAAATGCCAATAAAGGCTACAAAGCTGAACACTGAGCTGCACGCTCTCCACCTCGCCTTGTGCAACCCCGCCCCATAGCTTTGCCGTAGTCCTGCCCCACACCCACAAACCACCCAGCAGATGCAGTGAATGCAACCCGGTAAAGAGATAAAAGAATGCATTGGCTGGATTGTCATTGAGAAAATAGCCAGCGTCGTAAAGGCCCTTACACACTACGAGTTGACCAATAACGAACGCGATACTGAATATACCGGCGACCAGTACTGCAACCTGCGCGTCACCAAGCCGTCCACATTCCGACGCCCGACGCCCCCATTGAAACGTAATGCTAGCGGCGACTAGCAGTCCAGTGGTGAACCACAGCAACGTTGGTTCGGTAAGAGGCGTCCAATCGGGAACCTCCATACGCGTTACGTAGGCGCTTATAAAAAGGCCAAACAAAGACGTTACGACTGCAAGAAACAGTACCAGCCCCGTTTTCGCTGGCGGCCCTCGGTCAAGCTCATCCAGCGGTCCTTGTTCGAGCCAAGGTTTAGCCTTCAGCCGCTGCACAAGCACCCAGCAGACGATTACCGCCCCGGTTACGGCCATAAACAGAATGCCCATACTCACTGACCCGAACCTCTTAACCCGCTGACTAGTGCCCGCCGGTATTATCGCCAGGCGGCTCGTTCTGCGGCACGAAGTCTTTATCCGCTCCGGGTACGCTATAGGCATACGCCCAACGATAAACCACGGGCAACTCTGGTCCCCAGTTACCGTGCGCCGGTGGCGTCGCGGGCGTCTGCCACTCGAGCGTGGTCGCCTCCCACGGATTGGCTCCGGACGGTTTGCCTTTGACGAGACTCGCGATCAGGTTGTACAAAAATACCATCTGTACTGCCCCTACGATTAGAGCGGCGACAGTAATACTGACATTCGCCATCTGGGCTGAATCAGGGATGAATTCAGTGGTGCCCATTGCGTAGTAGCGACGCGGCACCCCTAGGATGCCAATGTAATGCATCGGCAAATAGATCGCGTATGTGCCAAGGAATGTGACCCAGAAATGAAATTTACCCAGCGTATCGTTGAGCATCCGCCCGGTCATTTTCGGATACCAATGGTATATAGCCCCGAACACTACCAAAATTGGCGAAACGCCCATCACCATGTGGAAGTGGCCGACCACAAAATATGTATCGGATAGCGGCAAGTCGCCCACTACGTTACCCAGGAATAGTCCCGTCAGCCCACCGTGAGTAAAAGTGAAGATAAACCCGATCGCGAACAACATCGGCACCGTCAGCCGGATGTTGCCATGCCATAAGGTCAGAACCCAGTTGTACACTTTGATGGCCGTCGGCACGGCAATAATCAACGTCGTCGTCGCGAAAAAAAATCCAAAATACGGATTCATGCCACTAACATACATATGGTGAGCCCAAACGACAAAGCTCAGTGCGCCAATAACAACGATCGCCCAGACCATCATGCGGTAACCGAAGATATTCTTTCGCGCGTGTGTGCTCAACAGATCGGAAACAATGCCAAACGCAGGCAACGCAACGAAATAGACCTCCGGATGGCCGAAAAACCAGAACAGATGCTGGAACAACACCGGGCTACCACCACCGTAGTTTAAATTCTCGCCCATGGATAAAATCGCCGGCATAAAAAAGCTGGTGCCGAGCACCCGATCGAAAGTCATCATTACCGCACTCACTAAAAGCGCGGGGAAAGCCAGCAACCCAAGAATGGTGGCGGTAAAAATACCCCAAATGGAAAGCGGCATGCGCATGAGAGTCATGCCCCTTGTGCGCGCCTGCAAAACAGTGGTCACATAATTCAACCCACCCATCGTGAAAGCGACGATAAAAATTGCCAGCGAGATCAGCATCAAAATGATGCCGTATTCATGTCCCGGCGTGCCAGGCAGGATGGCCTGTGGCGGGTACAACGTCCAACCTGCCCCGGTCGGCCCACCAGGTACAAAAAAGCTGGCAAGAAGTACGACCACCGCGAGCAGATAGACCCAGAAACTTAACATGTTCATGTAAGGAAACACCATGTCGCGCGCACCGCACATCAGCGGAATCAGATAATTGCCGAAGCCACCGAGAAAAAGTGCAGTCAAGAGATAGATCACCATGATCATGCCGTGCATGGTGACGAACTGATAGTAGGCATTGGGCGTAATAAATGCGAAGGTATCAGGAAATCCAAGCTGTAAGCGCATCATCCCCGACAAGACCAACGCTACCAGCCCCACGCCGATCGCGGTTATCGAATATTGGATCGCGATAACCTTGTGATCCTGGCTCCAAATGTATTTGGTGATAAAAGTGTCCGGATCGTGCAAATGATGATCGCGGTCGGCGATTGCGACGTAGGCCATTACTAAGGTCTCCTAACTACTTTATGTTCTCGCAACTTAGCGGACTTGGCTGACCTGCTGCACTGCCGGCAGCGTGTTAATGTAGGCAACAATATCGTTGATCGCGGCGTCATTATGTAAGGTCGCCGACATCAGCGCCATCTGCTGTCCAAATTTATCATCAGCGTGCGTACCACGGATCCCCGCCTGGTAGTTCTTTATCTGATTGACGAGATACCAGTCATTCATACCCGCCAACGGTGGTGCGTTCTGCATCCAAATCCCCCGACCATCTCGACCATGGCAAACCGAACAGGTTCGGTAGAGCTTAGCGCCATGCTCGATATCGCCGTCAACCGTGGCGGGCGCGGAACGATCAGGCAAGCTTGCGATATAGGCGATAACGTTGTTCATCGCCGCTTCATTTACCAAAGTCCCCGCCATCGGTTTCATTTGCCTGCCGTATACGTCATCTTCGTGCGTCCCACGCACACCCTGCTGGTAGTAGCGTAGTTGCCGACGTATATACCAATCGGGCAACCCGGTCTGCTTGGGCGCATTCAATGCAACGTTCCCCTGGCCCTCTGCGCCATGGCAGGCCGCACATACGACATAAAGTGCTTGTCCCACGGTGGGATCACCCGGTCGCACCGCTAGCGTGTCGGCGAACGTCGGCTGCTCAGCCAACCAAGTGTTGAAATCCGCCTCCTCGTCGACTATCACTTTGCCGCGCATGGTGTGATGAGCAATCCCGCAGAGCTCTTCGCAGAGTATCTCGAATTCACCGATTCGCGTGGGTTCAAACCAAAGGTAGGAAACGAGCCCGGGTACCAGATCCATCTTGACCCGAAATTGCGGTACGGCAAAGTCGTGGAGTACGTCTTGGGAACGAAGCAACATCTTGACCGGGCTACCCAGCGGCAAGTGCAAGCGGTTACTCTCGACCAAAATATCGTCGCGGCCGAAAGGGTCGTCAACGTCCAAGCCGAACGGATTTTCTTCGCTAACATGTCGGGCATCAGAGTGACCAAGTTGCCCGTCGGCTCCCGGGAAACGAAAACTCCAATGCCATTGTTTGCCTACCGCTTCGACGATGTTGGCATCTGTTGGCGGTTGCACAAACTTCGCCCATACGACTAAACCTGGTGCCAACATCGCAGCGACACCGACCGCGGTCACCACCGTCAGCCAGATTTCCAGCTTGGTGTTCTCCGGTTCATACCGAGCACGTCGATCTTTACGGTGGCGATATCTGATTATGGCATTGGCCATGAACAAATTGACCGCGACAAATACGATACCTGTTACACAAAAAGTAATGAGTACAGTGTCATCAATGGTCTGCCAGTTAGAAGCAATTTCCGTAAACCACCAGGGACTGGTGAAATGGAAAATGATTGAGCCGATCACCAACAGAATTAATACAACTGCCAATACCATGCGCGGCGATCCTTAAACTGTTTTAACGCACAATCTATTGCACGTGCTCAGGACGTTTTTTGTCAAACGCTAGGGAAATTTACCAACCCCGAGTCAGGTTGGTACGCTAACCCGTAATGTGCTGCAAGTCAATGAAAGATCAGGAACTTCCACCCAAAACGAGACCGAACACAAGCGCCTCGAAGGCGTACGTTTCCTTGCATCCCCAACCCGCCTAGGCTAGCATCAGCACGAGCAGTTGAGGTGTTTTTTCCGCAGAACAAAAACACTTAACCAAGCGTTCGTAGCCTCCGGTGTCAAGCGCTCGCCCAAACATTTCTAGACCACGCTGACCGCCCCTACTTGAGGAGTAGCATGCACAGGCCGGAGGATCGCCAGCACGCCACTTCAAGCTAGTGGAGCCTATCGCTGAACATGGTCGAAAATCATATTTTCAAATTCCCATTGATAGCGAAATTGACCTCCACCACCTTGCTATGTTGCCCCGCATTGGTAGGGGCCGCCTGGCGACTCAACTTCACTGAGGGCGTCACCTCCCTCAGCCGCGATGTCTACCACCTCCATATTCTGCTCCTCTGGATCTGTGTCGCGATCAGCATCGTCGTATTTGGTACGATGTTCTTCTCAATCTTCCTGCATCGCAAGTCCATAGGCCACGAAGCCCATCAATTTCATCACAGTACATCTGCGGAGATCGTTTGGACAATCATTCCGATGCTAATCCTCATCGCGATGGCGGTACCGGCCACCGGCGTGCTGTTGAATCTGGAAAATGTGGGCGATGCTGATATCACCATCAAGGTCACAAG
>CAZBOQ010000131.1:0-15544 GCA_964493555.1 uncultured Gammaproteobacteria bacterium
ACCGTGTCACCATGTTTGACCGCCTGACTCATCCGCGGCCCAATCTCGAAACGCGCTATGTCCATATGTCTCTCCTTGTCGTTCCCACAAAGACCGGAACCCTACTGCGTTCCTCCCGTTGTCCCTGCGAAGACAGGGATCAGTACACGATATAAGGCAGATCGAGAGCGACATCATGCCTCTAGATGAAAGGCTGAATATAATACATACCATGGATCAGATCCGTAGACAGATCGGACTGACATACTCACAAGACTGAAAACTATGGTACAGACGCTACATCTACATCCCGCGGACAACGTGCTGATCGCGGTTAATGCGATCCCTACAGGAACACGGATAGCGGCGTTAAATCAAAACGCGACCCACGAAATTCCGGCAGGCCACAAGATTGCCGCGGTCGATATACGAAAAGGCGGTCATATAACTAAATGCGACTATCCGATAGGGATCGCTAGCAACGATATCAAGGCGGGCGCCCATGTCCACACGCACAACATCAGTGACCCCTTGACTGTGGCAACCGGCACGGTAGCAGCGGGCTTTACGGAGCAACCGAAGCCCGCCCCGAGCAGCAGTTTAAGTTTCGAGGGTTATCAGCGGCCCAACGGAATGGCTGGAACTAGAAATTTCGTCGGTATTCTGACCACCGTGAATTGTTCAGCCACCGTTGCCCGATACGTCGCGGATACTTTTCGATCGGCAGAGGCATTCCGCGATTATCCGCAAATTGACGGCGTGGTCGCCTTCACCCATCCCACCGGCTGTGGTATGCAAACCGGCGGCGAAGGCCACACATTGCTTAAGCGCGTCATCGAAGGATACATGGATCACCCTAATATAGGTGGTGTGTTGTTGATCGGGCTGGGCTGCGAAGTAAATGGCATAGACGCAAGCTATACGGAACAGGACTTCGCCAAACCCTTCCACAAATTCAACATCCAGGAATACGGCGGGACGACCGAGACGGTTCGAAAAGGCGTCGAACTCGTCACGGCTATGCTTCCAGAAGTAAACAAAGCGGTACGCCAGCGCATTTCCCTGAATCAGCTTACTGTAGGCCTCCAGTGCGGAGGATCGGATGCGTTTTCCGTTGTCAGTTCCAACCCGGCGCTGGGTAGGGCGTCGGATCTACTCGTCCGGAACGGTGGCACAGTAATCCTCAGCGAAACACCCGAAGTTGCCCACTGCGCGCCCTGGTTAATGCAGCGCGCACAAAACGATGAGGTTAGGAAACGCCTGCGCGAACGCCTTGACTGGTGGGAGCGCTATACGCTGGCGCACCGAACATCGATAGAAAGTAATCCTGCGCCAGGCAACCTCGCTGGCGGCATCAGCACACTAACCGAAAAAACTCTCGGTTCGATTATCAAAGGCGGTAGCTCGGCGTTGAACGGCGTTTACCAATACGCGGAACGGGTAACTGCCCGTGGCTTCCTGTTCATGGATTCGCCTGGTTTCGATCCGGTCTCAGTTACCGGTCAGATCGCCTCGGGCGCGAATCTGGTTTGCTTCACAACCGGACGAGGATCTGTGTTCGGTTCGAAACCGGCACCGTGCATTAAGCTCGCCAGCAACAGTCCGCTTTATAAACGCATGCAAGACGACATAGACATCAACTGCGGCACCATCGTCGATGGCCAGGCAGACATCGAAACCATGGGCGAAACGATCTTCGAGCACTTCATCGCCACCGCCTCCGGAAAACCCACCAAGAGCGAATCCTTGGGCTTCGGAGAAAACGAGTTCGCACCGTGGATGCTGGGTGCCGTTTTGTAAGAACTAATTATTAGGAGTTCGAAGGACCGTGGCCGATTGGACAAAGGGCAAGCCGGCACTCTTGGTGGAGTCGGACTCGAGGATCTTGGACCTGGTCAAGAGCAATATGGAGGCGTTCGAAGCTCCGACCGACGTTGACGTCATCCGCACGCATGCCCTGCTCCTGAGCCGTCTGGCCCACCCGGGCACGTGGTTCTCTGGCAGTGAGCGCATTGCCATTGCAGGGGAGGTACGCGCCGCTGGTTCGTGCGACTTCTGCCGCCTGCGAAAAGAGGCGTTGAGTCCCTATTCCGTGAAAGGTGCGCACACGACAGCGCCTGGAGGGGAAATCCTAGCTCCGGAGCTCATCGACCGGATACATCTCGTAGTATCCGACGCGCCGCGCATGACCAAAGCGGCGATCGACGCTCTTGGCGAAGTGGGCCTCAACGCGAAGCACTACATCGAGGCATTGGGTATTGCGGCAACCGTGCGCAGCATCGATCAGGCCTGTCGGGGAATGGGCGTTCCTCGACACGCCTTGCCAACCCCTGTCGGGGGCGAACCCTCACACGAGACGCCGCCTGGCTTGGGCAACATCGGCGCCTTCATTCCCGTAATCGCGAGTGCGCCACCGCCGTCACCCAATGAGGACCTCTGGGGCAAACAAACGGTCAATGTGATCCGCGCGTTGAGCGGGGTCCCGGATGCCGTACGCGACATCAAACTGCTGGCCGACGTACAGTATGTGTCCCTGGATGACTTCGAAGATCCGAGCCTGCGACGCACGTTGTCACGACCGCAGATGGAACTGATTGCGGCCCGGGTATCAGCGGTCAACGAGTGTTTCTACTGAACGTCTGGACATTCAATGATGCTCCGTGAGAGCGTCGAGGCAGAAGGCCAAACGGTGGACCTGATTGGAGTCGTTCGGGGTCCGGATGCGGTCGACGAGAGCCTACCAGCAGGACGCGAACTCGCTGTCTTCGCCGACGCCATCATCCGCGGCTCAGATGAAGAACTGGCTGCTGCGCGAGAAACGCTTCGCGAGGTAGTCGGCCCACAGGAAATGGCTGATGCTGCAGGGGTCGCAGGTTACTTCGAGTGTGTGAATCGGATCGCCGACGGCACCGGCCTTCCACTGGACGAGCGTGTCCTGCCGTGGTGCAAGGGGATTCGAGAGGAGCTAGGCCTCGACAGCTTCCCGACCGCGATCCACACACTCGGCTCCAACGAGCCATGACCGCTTTGGGGCCGTCCTCAAAGAATGAATTGCACGCCGATAGCCAACCCGTTATCTACATAGCACCAGAGATGATTGCCGAACTGTATACTCCGGAACCAAGCGCCCGTAGCTCAGTTGGATAGAGTACCTGGCTTCGAACCAGGTGGTCGGGAGTTCGAATCTCTCCGGGCGTGCCAAATTTTCAAACACTTACAGGCGACGGGCAAATTCTTAATTTTCCCTTGCGGATGGGTTGCTACGGGTGTTGCTATTTGACGAGCTAGAGGCGGGAAGCCCGCCGGACTCGGAGCGCTATCCGGTTGTGCTGTAGGCTCGAAACGGCTGGTGCTACATAGCGAGACACTAACCTAATTCCCATATAAGGAAAGCCATGTCCGGGTACAAAGGCACATTTGAAGCCAGAGAAACAGGACGTATCGCACGATTCAAGGATGCGCTGAAATCTTACAGTTATGTGATCGTGACATTCGCTGTCTGGCTCGTCGTTGGTACCATTATTCGAGTGTCGTATCGAAAGGCCCTCAAGGAAGGGAGGCCTTTTTACGTCGACTGCTTGCCCTTCGGGAGGAAAAAAGAATGAGGGCCAAAAATCCCCCACCAGCCATTTACTGCCATGCTTACGCAAAACCGCCGCGCCCAGGAAATGACATTAATGGATTAGGAGAAACGAATAAAAGACGGGCCAGCAAAGTAGCGCCCGATGATTTCACCGTTCGGGAATATGAGTGGAAAGATATATGGGATTTTTTCTTTCTGAATTCATCGTGGTCTACGTTCAGCAGTCTCATCCTGGGTATGGTCGAGAGCAGACATGCGCGTGGGGCAACTGCATCAAGTCAAGTCAGCGTCCAAGATCCCGGTAGCATGGCAAAACAACTCAAGGAGAAAGCGCGAGAGTTGGGTGCAGATCTTGTTGGTATTACAGAGGTCAAAGATGACTTGCTATTGTATGAGGGTGACGAGCCGCATTCTTACAAGTATGCAATTAGTTTGGGATTTGAGCAGGATCGCAACATAATGGAAAACGCACCGCAGGTTGAAGCTGGTGACGAGGTTGTTCGGATTTATCGTAAAGGCAGTAGAATCGCAAATAAAGTCGCGACGCATATACGGTCTTTGGGTTGGCCAGCCGAAGCATTTGGTTTTGGCCGAGACATTCTGATGATGCCCTCAGCCATACGGGCGGGACTTGGAGAGTTGGGTAAGCATGGGTCGCTTATCAGCAAGGAATACGGCTCCAACTTCCGTCTGACACTTGTTCTCACTGACTTACCACTTGCTATTGATACATCAGCGGACATCGGTGTCGAAGATGTCTGCCTCACCTGTCAGGCGTGCACAAAGAATTGCCCTGCTGACGCAATTGCTGACGAGAAACAAATGGTGAGAGGAGTGGAAAAGTGGTACGTCGATTATGATAAATGTGTTTGGTATTTCACTATGACGAATGGCTGTTCCATCTGCATAGAGGTTTGCCCCTGGTCGGAACCCGGTAGGGGGGTGAAACTATCCGAACTCATGCTCGCCAAACGCGTACAAAACAAAGCAATCACTAGTTAAGATAGCTTCCCGCGTCTTGCCTAGTTTTGCATTTTCTTTAACGAGAATGGATTTGCAACGGGATATATTGGGCTTTGCTATCTCTCGAACACGAGGAGAAATTTATAAAAGCTGGAGATACCTACCCCTCGGCAAGTCCACACAGAGACGGCAATAGAAGACGACACGGTTCTGCGAGCGCCTCGGGGTGAAATTCCGCGAGGCTACTCACCCGGCCGAACTCGGTATTAGGGTGTGATGCTACATACTTCCGCTTATGAGAAAGCTGACGTTCAGAATCAGAGTGGGAACGGCAAGGATCGACCTACTGCGGCCATTCAAGCACAAATATTTCAACGTCTGCTTTTGGTGAAGCGGGTGTCCAGACCTACCACGCGTGTGGCGACGCCGTCAGGATCATTGCCTGCATCGAAGACCTGGAGGTGATCAAGCAGATCCTCACGCACCTCGGCAACCAAAGCGCTATCGCAGCCCCCCGGTTAACGCCTTGTCGCGCACCACCTGCGGGAGCTATTCCACTAAGCCTGCAAACCCCTCACTACCAGCCCGAGTGGCTGCCACGCATCGGCAGGCGATACCGTTCACTTGCGAATCCGGCATCGTTGCGGAATGCAATGGCCAGCCGCTGGAACCCCCACCCAGGTAACCCTACTCAGCTCGGCGTATTGGTCACCCTGCGGACAAGCAGCTAGCGTCACCGTGAACTCACCGCGTGGCCTTGGGAAAAAGCGTGTTTATTCGGCCTATACTCTGTCACGGGGTTGCGGCTAAGGGTAGGCGTCGCACCAGCAGTGCGAGCATGACGATGAGTGCGGCGCTGGCCAGGAATTGCCACAAACTCGCTGACCAGTCGCCATCCCCAACGGCGTGATATTCCATTGCTGAGCTCACGCAATGCTATCTTAGTCACTGCCGGGCCGCGGGTATAGGCACGTCAAAAAATGCACACAGAATCGCAAAAAGGCCGTTTAGGCATCGCCGCCATCATCGCCGCAGCATCGATCGGCGAGTTCATCTTTTATGTCGCGCCATTCGTCGTGGGTGGTAGCGTCCAGGCGTTTGGAGTGACGGAAGGGACTGCCGGGCAGATTGTCGCGATAGAACTCGGTGCGGCCGCGCTCCTCGCGCTGATCGTCGCCAGCCAGATCGCCAAACTGCAGGTTGGCTATGTGGTGGGCGCGGCGCTGGCAGCGGTCGCAGTCGGTGATGTGACGGCTTTGCTGACAAACAGCCTGAGTTGGTACATCCCGAGTCGTGCGCTTGCCGGTGCTGGCGCGGGTACCTTGCTCGCTACCGCGAACGCAGTGGGCGCCAGCAACCGCAATCCGCAACGGCTGTTTTCGATGATGCAGTTTGCGGTCGTCGCTACTACCGTGGTCGGATTTTCTCTGGTGCCGCTGTCGATCGAAATCGTCGGACCGAAAGGCGTGATTGCCGTGCGTGTGCTGATCGCGCTGCTACTGGGCGGATTACTGTTCTGGATCCCAGCGGGTCGTGACGGCGTCGACTCCTCGCAGCCTGTTTTGAGCTCTGGTAGAGGTTACAAGGTCGTAACGGTGCTGGCGGCCGTCGTGCTGATTTGGCTCGGCAATAACGGCTTGTGGGCATATGTCGAACGCATTGGTGCGAGTTTGGCATTTAGCGTCGAGCAGATCAGTATGGTCCTGCTCGCCACCTCCGTTTTTGCGCTGAGCGGACCGGCCTGCGCGCAGCTGCTTGGTAGTCGCCGAGGCCTGTTGGCGCCGATCGGCGTATCGGCCTTGCTGCAGGCTGCCGGTGCATTTGCCCTTGTTCATGCTGGCCAGTTGTTCGGCTTTGCATTGGGATCGATTCTCTATTCTGCGGCGTTCATGTTTTGTGTCCCTTATTTCAAAGCGGCCATGGCGGCATTGGATAGCTCTGGCCGCATAGTCGGTTCTGGAGCCGCGCTGATGATCGTCGGTACCGCGATCGGCCCCGGTATCTTCGGCGTCATTCTTAACGCCGGCGGCAGTTATGCCACTCTTGGTTGGGTTGCAACTTGTTGCTTCGCAATGGGTTGGTGTTTAGCCGTTCCGGCAGCAACTACAACAACTTGACCAAGTAATTTATGCAATCAGGCATTCAATTTTTTTTCGGACATCGCTCCCGACGCGCAGTCGAGGGAAGACTACTGGCCAGGTGGTCGGGAGTTCGAATCTCTCCGGGCGCGCCATTTCAGTTTCTTTTCTACTAATCGATTAACTCGTTCTCTATTATTTAATTCTCTTAACTAGAGGTTTAATTTATGCATGTCATAAGAGTATTGGTTTCTATCGTATTAATACTTGCGTCTCCAATTAGTATTGCAAAAGAACTTCAGACGTCAGCAGTCTACCTGAATGGTTTTGTCTACACGGTGGATGACAGCAAACCTCGTGCACAGGCATTTGCCATAGCCGATAAACGTTTTATTGCTGTCGGCAAGAATTCAGAAATTGATCGATATATTGGGGCAAAAACCATCGTTGTCGATCTAGGCGGGAAAATGGTTATTCCAGGCATTCACGATGCGCATACCCATCTTCTTGAGGCAGCATTCAAATTTGGCGGCTATTCGTGCGTATTGCCTTATCCAAAGGCTACACCGAAAGACATAATCGGCGCTCTGAAGCAATGCATAAAAACAAACCCTGCGCGACTAGGAAACTGGATTAAGGGTGGCGTATTAAGTGGGCGATTATTCAATTCGACCGAACTACAGAAGCTATTGGATAGTGAATTCCCCAAAACTTCAGTTGTTCTAGAGGACTTTACGACACACCATGTGTTAGCAAATTTCAGCGCACGCCGTGCAGCAGGTATTACTGAGGATACCCCGGACCCGACCGGTGGAAAATTAGGCAGAAATGACAAGGGTTTACTAACAGGTCAGCTGATTGAACTTGCATCTGACATGGTATACCAGGTGATGCCTCCGTATCCGGAAGACGAAAATACCCGAGCCTTGCTTTGGTCCATATCACTTAACAACCGCTTCGGCATTACATCGGTACAAGGCGCCACCGTGTCTCGTGTTGAATTGCAGACCTTGAACGAAATGGACAATACGGGTGAGCTGACGTTACGCGTATCAGCCCATTTACTGGCCGGCGACTCTCGACAGTGTTGGCAGGTTGGCCCATGTGGGAGCAGGGAAGAAAACGCGCGGCTGATAAGCGAGCGCAATAACTTTGCTACAGCACATATCGATGTTAATAATGCAAAGATTTTCCTTGATGGTGCGCCGCTGCCACCCAATCCTACACATTCGATGATCGATCCTGAAACTAATAAGATCGATCGAACGCACATGTTAATTGAACATGACGAACTTGAACGACTTGTCGTTGATCTGGATTCGAAGGGATTGAAAATAAAGCTGCACGCCGCCGGTACTGGTTCCTTTCGTGCAGCACTTGATGCGATTGAATCCGCCCGGAAGAAAAATGGCATGACCCGCCCGCACGATATTGCTCATGCGCATTTTATACATCCAGCTGACGTCGACAGGATCGGCTCCTTAGGTGTCGTCCCGGAACTTTCACCAGCGGTCTGGCATTTTAATCCTCCGATGCGTGAACATGTTCCTGCCTGGCAGTTCAGGACCCTCACAGAGCGGGGCATTATGGTCGTTATAGGCACCGACTGGCTTGTCGATAACCAGCCCAATTTGTTTCCCGCACTGCAAGGTATGCTTCAGCATGGCGATGAAGCTGTCGACCTGGAGACGGCCTTGCGCATGATGACCATAAATGGGGCTAAATCCGTGGGGAAGGAAGATCAATTTGGCTCCATCACACCAGGGAAATCGGCGGATTTCGCGGTGTTAAATCAGAATTTATTTCAGGTACCCGTCGACAAAATAAGAGATACAGAAGTACTGATGACCGTTTTCGAAGGTAGCGTGGTGTATGAGCGGAAATAACAAAGGGTCATCGCAATCATTCCGCGGAGATGACGTACTCGGCTTTCTGATTTTTGATAACTGTCCGATAAAACAGATGCCAGCTAATATAAACAATAGCTTAGCTCATGGATAGATTGGACACCTTCGGGCCGTCGGTGATGGACTTCGGCTATGATCTTACCGGTAGTTACACCGCGCCGCTGATGGTGAATGCCGTGTCGAATTTGGTTGTTGCGATGCTGATGCGGCTTGTGGGACCGTGTCCGGATCTAATCAAAGCGCCGTGGCCAATCGGTTGACCAGGGCGGCCTGCTGATACCCAAATTCTCACGCAGCGTCGTGCCCTCGTATTTTCTACGGAAGAGCCCTCTGCGTTGCAGCTCGGGGATTACGAGATCAACAAACTCCTTTAGGTCGCGCGGATAAAGCGGCGGCATTATATTGAAACCATCGCATGCCTTTTCGGTTATCCATTCTTCCATCCAGTCGGCGATGTCTTTGGGTGTACCAATGACCTGGCCGTGTCCCCTCGCGCCGGCGAAGTGTTTGTAGAGATCGCGTATCGTGAAGTTATCTTTGCTGTTAACGAGTTCGCGTGCTAACTCGGCGCGGCTTCCGCCATGCTCGGTGCTCGGAAGCTCCGGAACCGGACCATCCACGTCATAGCCTGAAAAATCAAAATCCATCCGGCTCGTCAGCAGTGCAAGACCCATGGCAGGGTCGATCAAATCCTGCAATTCCTCAAACTTTGCTTGTGCCTGTTCGCGCGTCTCGCCGATCGTATAGGTCAGGCCGGGCATGATCTTCAGGCTATCGGGAGCACGCCCATAGGCGGGCATGCGTCCTTTCAAATCAGCGTAAAACGCTTGCGCACCTTCGAGATATTGTTGCGCGCCGAAAACAACCTCAGCGGTGGCGGCAGCAAGTTCCTTACCGTCTTCCGATGAACCTGCCTGAACCAGCACGGGCTCTCCCTGCGGCGAAGGTGGAACGATAAGCGGCCCCCTCACTTTGTAAAATTCTCCGGCATGATCCAACACTTGGAGCCTGTCAGGTTCGAAGAAAAGGCCTGACGTTTGATCGCGGACAAACGCACCGTCGCCCCAAGAATTCCAAAGACCACGTACGACGTGGGCAAATTCCCTGGCCATGCGATAACGGGTCGACTTCTCTACGTGGGTCTCAAGTCCAAAGCTTTTCGCCTCATCTTGATTTCCCGACGTCACCAAATTCCATCCAGCACGACCACCGCTCGCCAAATCAAGCCCGGCAAAGCGCCGGGCGATCAAATAAGGCTGGTCATAAGTCGACGTGGACGTGCATACAACGCCCAAATGTTTGGTGTGCTGGGCAACGGTGGCCATCACCGTAAAGGGCTCCATCCATGCGCCGGCGGCATCGCGGCTCATTGCCTCAACACTCCCCCGCCAGAACGTCATAGAGTCCGCCATAAAGAACATATCGAACAGCCCATGTTCAGCCAACTTGGCGAGGTCTATAATCTGCCTCACGTCGACATCGAAATCAGGAATGCCGTCACGGTGCAACCAGGCGGCCATATGCTGCCCACCGCCCGGCCAATAGAACATCCCGAGTTTGATTTGCGGTTTAGCCATAGGCTTGCTCAGTGCCTCACGCGATTCGATCGAATCCGGTCATTTGAAACGACTTCTGTGCGGACGATGAGCCTCCCGCTGTCGCCCTTGAATCTGCGCCAAATACCCATCTATTAAGAAAGTAAGGGCAACCCCTTTTCACCTTTGATGTTGCTCTATAACTTCCGGCGAGGCTTTCAGTACATTACAGCGGTTTGACAATCGACGAGACAGCATGAAATGTGTCGGGAATCACCAACCTTTCTCTAAATTTCAATTTGCCTTCAGACTCGACGATTTTATCCCGGTATTCCCCTGTGATAACACTGTCAAACTTACCTTCGTAATTTACGAGTACCACAAAAAAATTAGAGCGAACTTCGAATTCTTTACGGTCGCCCGCTCTGATTTTTATGTTACTAATCATGTGTCGGTAATAGAAATCATTAAATTCGGTAATATGGCGCAGCGAGGTTACTCGGTCCCGCATCATGGCTTGACTAGTGCAGTACATCCAATATCCACCATCGAGACCAGCGTCAAGATTCTCTCTAGACAGAATAAAATAGTTACCGTTCTCCAAAAACAGTTCCGGCCATCTCTCTAACTCATCACTATTAAGACAATCTGCATAATCGTTTATTAGATCGTGAATCGACCTTTCCATTGCTGCAGCGATGTCAGTTTCGTTCATCAGTTCAGGTCATCAATCAAGGAGTTGCAATGTTCATAGATTCACAATAAGTTTTCCAGAACGCACGCACCGTTCCTTCTGAGTTAAAATGGTCAGAAGTCTCCTCAATTGAGGCCCCACCTAACCCAATATAGGAAGTGTCGCCTTTTGAAATACCTCTCTGAATCATGGCGACGACTTCTGCATCCTCCAACCCTACATAGCCCGATATTCCTGAGATATTTCCCTGTTTTCTAATACATTCACGTTCATACTCGGTGTCATCTTTGTACCCAAACCAGGTGAATTCCATGTCCGTGGTGGTCGGGCTAGTAGGGATAATGCGCCGATAAATCCATTGATTTCGAAGGGTAGAGAAAGTGGAGCCCGGATAGATCTGCAAGATAGTTAGCTGCAACCCATCCAGCGCATCAAAGCCCTCAATAACGCTTGGGTCTTCAAGTTTATGACGGCCATTTTGACCAGGAAACTTGGCATCTGAAGAATCAGGTAACCATGAGCTAAGGAGTGCATGGCCGTTATGAATATCAACTCGTACGCGCTCAGCGGGGGCGACTATCCCAAACTCTCTTACGAATGAATGTAATTGTGGGGCGTGATAGGTGTCGCGGTAGTTCTCGATAAAAATCTTCCAGTTGCATTGCAACGTCTGGCGTTGATAACCAACTATGCGAAGTGGTCGCCGACATACGTCCTCAATACGCTCAACGATAATGGCTCCCAGGTTCTCCCGAACGGATGGAGCATATTGATCAAAGGTAGCGAAAATAACGTCCTTGATCGTTTCTATCTTCAGTGTTTTTAAGCCGTGACAGTCCTTGTCGAAATCCTCCGGGTATCCTCCTCTGTTTCTCATGCCCTGTTCCAGGGGCACACCGGTCAACTTGCCTGTCCCGTCGTAACGCCAATGGTGGTACGGACAGATTGGATATTTAACATTCCCGCGCAGATTTCTGATGATCCGCGCTCCTCGATGGGCACAGCTATTAATATACGCATTAATCGAATTGTCGTGTGCCCGATGCAAAACAACCGGAGTCGTTCCAATATAGGTAGAAATAAAATCTCCGGGATTGGGGATATCGGCTACGATCCCCAGTAGATGCCAACTTGGACCTTTGAAAATCAGCTCCTGTTCCTTTTCAAAAATTCCCTTGTCGAGATAAACGTCAGTTGGTATGCGCGTGTGATCTGAACTTGGCCAAGACAAAGGACCAGTTTCATCGGATCCTATTTTCAACTTGAAGGCAGATTTGTTGGTCATCGATAGTCCCCAGCATTTGTTGGTATTTATGCTTCCGCGAACACTCCCAGTATCTACGATGTAGGTTTCCGAAAGGTCTATCCCACCATCCTCTTGATCCATTCGACTAAACGACTGGTTCGACGCGATCTCCTTCCTTTTCGTTGGTGCGCAACTCAGCGAGTGATGTCACGGTAGGTTCGGGCTGCCGTTGTTGGTTTATGAGATCACCTAGAATGCGGCGACAGCGCATTGGTCCTGCATCGGAAGGCAACAACACGGGCTCAAGTTCCTCGAAACTCTTGTCTCCCATCATGGCAGCCTGTGCTTCGAGCATCGGTTTGTCCTGTCCGGCGAATGCGGCGTCAATAGACAAACGCCAAGCATCATCCTGCGTCGGATCGTCCAACGCATAGTTCTGCGAGATGCCCCAGAAGTAATACGTGGTGTGGTGGTCTTTAGGCGTCAATATGTCCGTGCCGTAAACCCAAACACCCTCCGATCGTGGCCGACCGACCGGCGTGGCGCCAGTGTCGAGCAGCATCTGTGTCGGCGCGTCCCAACGCATGTATAGCCACGTATCCACTTTCCCCCGGTAGTCGCCTAGCGCGGGCCGCCAGGCCGGCGCGACGGGTGTTTCAGTGCACCAGAGCTTTGAATACACCGTGGTGCCATATTGTTCGACGACGTGCTCCCCATCAGAGATGCCTTCGTTGCCCACGGTGCCTTCGTGCACGTATTCGACGTGGGTCAAGTCCATGAGGTTGTCGATAATCAATGCATAATTAGCGTGCATTTCGATAATGCCCCCGACTGTGCGGAAACCTTGTGTGTCGGACAGGCAACTGAAATCAGGAATTTTTGATTCGTCGGCGAGCTCCGGTTCACCGAACCACAGCCAGATCAGATCATGCCGTTCGCACAAAGGATATTGCGGGACGCGTGCTTTTTTAGGAATCTTACCGTCGCCGTGCGGGTTGTACACACATATCCCGGATTCGTTGAAATGTAGGCCGTGATACGGGCACTGGACAATATCGTCAACGAGTTTCCCGCGATTGAGAGGCGCAAAGCGATGTGGACAACGATTACCGATGGCGACGACGGTGCCATCTTGCTTGCGATAAAACAGAATTGATTCGCCGACAATCGTACGCGCGAACAGCTCCTGCGTAATTTCTTTGCTCCATGCAGCTACGTACCATGTATTACGCAAAAACATAAGCGACTCGTCTACTTACGCTCAAGTTGAGCGGCAAGTGGACCCGGATCTTCAAATCGATCCCGTGGTGCTGCCGATTTATAGCGGTAAACGTCTGGGTCGCATTCATGCATCGGCAGGAAGCGACTGTAATGAAAGCTGTTGATAACCTCAGGTTGTCGGTAAATCTCCACGGCATTGGCTACTTCAGCTAATGCAAGCGCGAGATGGAACAAGCGTTGGGTATCGTCCGGCATGTCGTTCAAGGCGTATTGATTGAGGTAACCGAGGATAGCGTCGATTTGCTCGAGCATGGCCTCGTAGAACTCGCCGATCTCGGCCATCGAACATTCCCAACGTTTGGCATTGCGTTGTTGCTCGGTCGGCAAAGCCCACGCAATAAAGCGTTCTAGGTCGGCAAATTCCTGTGGTAGTGCTTGCTGCTTCATGACGGCGTTCCCGAGCGCGGTGTGTCCACGGACCCGGTTATGTACTCATCCAACACTTGGTAGAAGTGACGTATCAAAATCTCCCCGTCCTGTAGCACGAAGTGTGTCTTCACGCGGGATTTCAACGCGGCGTGCGTCGCTTCCATAGTGCCGGTGTCCTCCATCCAAATGTCCCGACCCAGACATTTGCTGAACTCACGCGCGAATGCCTCGCCCGGCGTCGTAGCAGGTTGCAGATGCAGGCGCCCTTCCCAGATACAGCTGTCTACCGAGGTTGGCCAAAAATGGTGAGTGAGGTAGCTGTCGGACAACATGATTACAATGGTGTTGGGGAACAGCGCTGGGGAATCGAAACCCCAGTTCTCGACCTTGTTCGGATTGACACCGGACGGCAGCTGCACGTCACCGGCGCGATAGGCCGGCCTTGACCATTTCATGGCGGCAGCCTGGACCGGACTCGGTGTGTACCGGTCATTACCGAACACTGAAAACGACCGATGACGCTTCCAGACATCGAACTCGACAGGGTGACATAGTGGGTTCTCTTCGTTGTAAAAGAGGTCGAAGTTCGAGTGTTTATGCACGAACGCCACGTGATAACCCTCGCAGAACGCATCCAGCGCGACCTTCCAGTTGCACTTTAACTCCGTGCGGTAGCTGTACCACTGCGTCATCTCATGAAAAGGATAACCACTGTGTTTGTCAGCGAATCCAGATAAGAACTCGCGCAAACCCTCTCGCGGCTCGGAGCCGAGATGCACGAAAATGAAACCCTCCCAAGTTTCAGTGGCGACTGGTACCAAGCCGTGTTCGGTTTTGTCGAAATCATCGAACATGACTTCGTCCGGCACAGAAACGAGGTGCCCTTGATTATCGTAGGTCCAACCGTGGAATTTGCAGCTCAAGTGCCGCGCGTGACCACAATCGTCCCACACGACCTTATTGCCTCGATGCGAGCAGATGTTGTGAAACCCGCGCACGACACCATCCTGGCCACGCACGATGATGACTGAATCGTGACAGACAGCAATATCCTTGACGAAATAGTCGCCAGGGGTAGGAACTTGCTCGACGCGGCCAACGTTGAGCCATACCCGTTTGAATACCCGTTCGCGCTCGAGTTCGAAGTACTCCGGCGAGATGCAGGGCTCCACCGGTACGGGATCCCTGCGCACTTGCGGGAATTCCGGCATCCAACGCTTGTTGACGTTGAACTTGACGGTCATCGGCCCATCCTCCAGTTCGATAGAACGAGTTGAAGCATCAACACTATAGCTGGACCCAAAAACGGAACACAAATCTATTGAGGGTTGTTTTATTGAAAAACCGTGTAGCCTGGCTGCAGAGAAACTTTTTTGAGCAATGCCTATTTATTCAATTACTTAAACCAAAAAAATCTACCCTATCTTTATGATCTGATAGGTAATTAACGAGGTTCCGCTTGATAGATCTGCGTTCCAGGACGGTTCGTAACAACCCGTCGGTTCATTCAGTCGATACCGTAACTACGCCTCTCCTAGCCGGTTCTGGGATGGCACTATAATTGTGGCCAAACGGCGTCCGAGATAGAGCAGTAAACCAGTTACCGAAGACACGGTCGTCCAGCTCCGCGAAGAGCATGAGACCGAAGTGGCGGTGCCAAATCTGATCAAATCAACTATGAAAAGGACTCAACGTGAAATATACGACGATTGAATATGAAAAACGTGGCCCAGGGGCCCTCGTCACGCTGAACCGCCCGGATAAGCTGAATGCGTTGTCGGAGGAGATGCAACTTGAAGTACGGGACGCGTTTGAGGAAGCCGGTTGGGGTGACGAGAGTATTCGCGCCATCATTTTAAAGGCGGCCGGGCGGGCATTCAGTGCGGGTTTCGACATATCCTCGGAGGAA
>CAZBOQ010000132.1:0-21587 GCA_964493555.1 uncultured Gammaproteobacteria bacterium
GTAGGGCTCATGACCACCGAAGGGGTTATCGCAGAGGGAATGTTACCCAAGATCCGCGCCAGCCTAGATGCGGTGCAAATGGGCGTGGACGCCGCGCATATTATCGACGGGCGGGTCGAACACGCGGTGTTGCTGGAAGTATTCACCGACGCCGGTATAGGTACCCTGATCACGACGAGTTAGCGCATGACCGAAACAACCGGAAATCGTCGCCAGCAGATCCTCGAAGTGCTGGCATCAGAGCTCGAGGCTAAACCGACCAGCCGCTTGACCACCGCGAGTCTCGCTCGCGCCGTAGGCGTTACCGAGGCGGCGTTGTATCGCCATTTTCCAAGCAAGGGGAAGATGTTTGAGGCGCTGATTGATTTCGCCGAACAGTCTGTGTTCACGCTTACCAACCGAATTCTTGCCGACAACCGCGATCCGCTGGTGCGCTGCGAGCAGGTTATGCGAACACTGCTGGTGTTCGCGGCGCGCAATCCCGGCATCACCCGTATCTTAATAGGCGATGCGTTAAGCGGTGAAAGCGAGCGACTGCAAAAACGGGTGTTGAACTTCTTTGATCGGTTGGAGACACAATTGAAGCAGGTGCTGCGCGAAGCTAATCTGGGTGACGGCCCGCGCTCCAAACCGTCAATAGCTGCCGCGGCCAATTTGATGATGGCGGTCGCTGAAGGGCGTATGAGCCGGTTCGTCCGCAGCGGTTTTTCCGCGTCGGTGACGGCCCATTGGAGCGAGCAGTGGGAAGCTTTGAAAGGCGCGCTATTTACTTGACGACAGTGTCCTGACTCCCAGGTGCGGTGTATGTAGATCCTCGAAGGGCTTGGTGTTTTGGGCGAATCTGGTGCGCACGTCTTCCTGTTCCCGACGTTTGCCATCTAAGCCCTGTTTGTAGAGGCTAGGTCTCGCGGGCCGTCGTAGAGGTTAAGCGATCGGTCGCTACGCTATAAATTCGAAACGTGACGAACTTCTTTTGCGGATTCTATGGCTTGGCGTCAAGATTTTGCACCGTATTGCTCCCGGTACTGTTCAACTCTGCGAAGCTCCGAGGTAAGTTCCGGACGGTCTTGCAGGAATTGCAAAATGTCGTCCAACGCGATTATGTCGACCACCGGGATCGTATGCTTGGCTCGCACTTCAGCAATCGCCGACTGCGTGCTTTCGCCTCGTTCGGCACGGTCCAGTGCTATGGCTACTCCCGCGACCGTCGCCCCAGCGCGGGTGATCAGATCCACTGATTCTCCTACCGATGTCCCAGCCGAGATCACGTCGTCAACGATTAATACCTTGCCCGCCAATTGAGCACCAAAAGTGTCACCACCCTCGCCATGGTCTTTGGTTTCTTTACGGTTGAAGCAGAATCCGACGTTGTGCCGGTAGCTGTCAGCAAGTGCAATCGCGACTGCCGAGGCGAGCGGTATGCCCTTGTAGGCAGGACCATACAGCATATCAAACTGGATACCAGCAGCGTTGATCGCTGCGGCGTAGAAGTTACCCAGGCGAGCAAGCTTCTCCCCGTTGTTAAACAGACCGGTATTGAAAAAATACGGACTCACCCGGCCGGACTTCAACGTGAACTGCCCAAAACGCAACGCTTCGTTCGCCAGTGCGAATTCTATGAACTGTTGTTTGTAGTCATAGTTGTTCATTGCTAGTGCGTCACTCGCGGCTCGTGCTGGTTGCATCGGCTCGGCGAGTTTATGATTAGTTTTTCAATAGGACAGTAACACTATGCGTATTATAACGCTCAATGCGAATGGGATACGTGCGGCGCACCGCAAAGGCCTGTTTGCTTGGTTGCGCCGCCAACGTGCCGAAGTCATTTGTCTACAGGAAACGAAAGCACAAAGACATCAACTTGGCCCGGAGATCGCCGAGTTAGCTGGCTACACCTCATATTTTCATGACGCGGAGAAGCCGGGGTATAGCGGGGTGGCACTTTATTCGCGACGGCCGCCCGACAAACTGCAGGTCGGCCTAGGTTGGGCTGATGTAGATTCCGAAGGCCGTTATCTTCAGGCGGACTTTGGTCGCTTGAGCGTCGTTTCCCTATATCTTCCCTCCGGCTCTTCCAGCGACACGCGGCAGGCTGTGAAATTCGATGTAATGGCCCGTTTCATGCCGGTTTTGGAGCGTATGCGCCGTCGCCGGCGCGAATTTATTTTATGCGGAGATTGGAACATTGCCCATCAGAACATCGATCTCAAAAACTGGCGTTCTAACCGGAAGAACTCCGGGTTTCTTCCGGAAGAACGCGCTTGGTTGACAGATCTATTCGAGCGGGTTGGGTATGTCGACGCTTTTCGCACTGTCAATCAGAAAACCGAACAGTACACTTGGTGGTCAAACCGAGGGCAGGCTTGGGCTAAAAATGTCGGATGGCGTATCGACTATCAGATCGTGACGCCGGGTCTTAAGGACAAAATCAAAAAAGCCGCTATCTATAAGGCAAAGCGTTTCTCCGATCATGCACCGCTGACCATCGATTATGATTGGGAGTTCGGCTCGTGGTAGGCGATTGGGATTGTTAACGCTGAGGGGCGGTGCTCTGGCGCACCCGGTACAACGCGACTTCGCCGAGAAGGTTCGGGAGAAAACGCATACTTATATCGGCACGGTGAGCGTAGTCGACAGCCGCGCGTTGCAGCACCTCGATCTTCATATTTTCACAAAGCGAGTCAAAGTCTCTAAAGCTGCACAAATGTAGGTTCGGAGTGTTGTACCACTCGTCCGGCAGGTAACGGGTTACTGGCATACGTCCGGCCAGAAACTGCAGACGGGCTTTCCAATTGCCCATATTTGGGAAGGTGACAATGCCTTCGCGGCCGATGCGTAAGATCTCGGCGAGCAGTCTATCCGGATATCGCGTGGCCTGAATGGTCTGGGTCATGATGACGTAATCGAACGCATCGCGATCGAAATGCAGAAGTCCGGCTTCAATGTCTGTTTGGATGACATTGACTCCACGTGTAACGCAGCTGACTACGTTATCCGGATCAATCTCCAGGCCGTATCCGCTGACATCGAGGGTTTCCTGCAGAAAAGCCAATAGCACGCCATCGCCGCAACCGAGATCGATGACCCGGGTGCCCGGTTTGATCCAGCGCGCGATGAGTGCCTGATCGGCACTCAGATCTGTCACGTCGGTCATGATGGTGCCGCCTTGTCCAGGTAGCTCTGCAGTATCTGATGGTAGAGTGGGATACCGAGCAGGAAAGAATCGTGGCCCTGCTCGGATTTGATTTCCGCATAACTGACGGCTTTGTCCTGATCGAGCAATGCTCCCACAATCTCGCGGGAGCGTGGTGGGGCGAAACGCCAATCGCTGGAAAACGAGATCACTAGGAAACGGGCTTCGGTCTCGGCAATTGCTTTTGTCAAATCATCGTCATAACGGCTCGCCGGATCAAAGTAATCCAGCGCCTTGGTCATCAATAGGTAGGTATTGGCATCGAAACGCTCGCCGAAGGACTGCCCTTGGTGGCGAAGATAACTTTCCACTTGAAAATCAACTTCGTAGTCGAAGCGTGGCTTGCCGCCACGCAGTTGTCGGCCGAAACGGGCGCGCAAACCATCGCCGGAGAGGTAGGTAATGTGCCCGAGCATACGGGCTAGGCGCAGGCCCTCGACTGGGATTACGCCGTGTTCATAATAGTGACCACCGTGAAAGTTCGGGTCCGAGCGAATGGCCTGGCGGGCAACTTCATTGAAGGCGATGTTCTGTGTCGAGAGCTTCGAAGCCGCGGCGATGACTACGGCGTTCGCAATCCTCGCCGGGTGCTCTATAGTCCACTGGAGGACCTGCATGCCGCCGAGGCTGCCACCGATCGCAGCAAACCATTGTGCGATGCCTAAGCGTTCGGCAAGGCGTGCCTGGCTTGCAACCCAGTCGCGCACCGTACAAAGTGGAAAATCCGGTCCATACGGTTTCCCCGTGATGGGGTTCACCGTCATCGGCCCAGTAGAGCCGGCGCAACCACCGAGGTTGTTGGGGCAGACGACGAAGAATTTCTTCGTATCGATAGGCTTACCAGGGCCGATACAATTCTCCCACCAGCCGGGCTTGTCATCGCCGGTATGGAATCCGGCGGCGTGATGATCGCCGCTCAAGGCGTGGCAGATGAGTATGGCGTTAGACGCGTCGGCGTTCAGCATGCCATAGGTTTCGATGGTTAGGTCATAACTATCCAGCGTATCGCCGCTTTCGAGTGCCAGTGGCTCTTCGAAATGCAACACCGCGGGCGTGACGACGCCGACGGAATCAGCTGCAAAGAGTTTAGGATTTTCCATAGCATCGGGCGCCCGCCCGCAGGCCTCTTACAGCAGTCCGTTCGCTACAACGAAAATGGGCTTGACGAGTAACATGTTGATCAGTTGTAAGCCGACCAATGCGACCACTGGTGAAAAATCTAGCCCCCCTAGCGGAGGAACCACGGCCCTTGCCGGTTTCAGCACGGGTCTTGACAGGCTGTACAGCAATTGTGTCATGGGATTATAGGCGCCCGGAGAAATCCAGCTGATGATCACTTGAATAAAAATGGCGCCGATAAATATATAAAGAGCTAGCCGCAAGAGTTCTCCAATTGCCATCACCAACAACCACACCAGTTCCGGTGCGAAACCGATCACCATGGCTTTCAACAAGATCTCCAGCATCTGCAGCGTCAGCATTAGCACCACGGAGGGGATGTCGATGCCGCGCAGCCCCGGGACGATCCTACGCAAAGGCCGCAAGAGAAGATCGGTAACAGCGACGATACCCTGACAGAGGGGGTTATAAAAGTCAGCGCGCACCAGTTGAAACAGGAACCGAAGCATCACCATGCTGATATACAGGCCGAGCACTACGTTGATTAATAGAGTCGCTGGCTCGGCTAGATAACCCGAACTCATCATTGCTCTCCGAATTCCTGTGCAAGTTCACCTGAGCGTGCGCGCGCAGCTTTAATAGCCTCGGAAAAGATATCTTCGATGCGATTTTCTTTGAGCACATTCAAAGCGCGTTCTGTGGTTCCACCGGAAGAAGTGACCTGCACTCGCAGCTCCTGCGGACTGAGATCGCCATCAAGCGCCATGCGGGCAGCGCCGTAGGCAGTGTGCACCGCCAGTGCTTTGGCGATTTCATTGGGGAGACCTAGCTCCGCGCCGGTTTCGCTCAAGATCTCCATAAAGCGAAAGAAGTACGCTGGACCACTGCCGGAAACAGCTGTCACCACGTCCATCAGCGTCTCATCATCTAACCAAAGCACCATGCCGGCGCTGGCCATTAGAGCTTCAGCGAGCTTGCGTTGTTCTGTGGTGACCGAAGCGTTGGCATACATCGCTGTCGCTCCCGCACCGACTAAGGCTGGGGTGTTCGGCATTGCCCGTACCACTGCCGTGCCTTCACCCAACCACCGGGACAAATCCTTGGAGCGGATCCCAGCGGCGATGGACACAGCCAAGGCGCCTGCGCGATTCAGAGACCCCGCGACGCTTGCTGCTACGCTTTGTATCTGCTGTGGTTTGACCGCCAGAACGACGACATCGGCATCTTTGATTGCGGCTTGATTATCGAACGTAGTGCGGATTGTGTAGCGTTCGGCGGCAAGTTCTAGTTGTGCTGCATCTAGATCGGCGGCGACCACATTGGTCGCCGGATGGCCCTTAGCTAATAGGCCGCCGATAAGGCAGCGACCCATGTTGCCGCAACCAAGAAACGCAATCGTCGGCGTGTTCATTTGCGCAGTGTAGCAACAGGTTCGAGGGAATTCATGCGTGCACGCAGGCGCAACGAGCTACCCGTCGCGCTGTCCGAACAGGGCTGTGCCAATGCGCACAATGGTCGAGCTACAAGCGATCGCGGTTTCGAAATCGTGTGTTGTGCCCATCGATAATGTATCGAGCATCCGCCCGGTAGTGTTTAGCTCCCTAAAAAGCGTCACTAACGGACGAAGTCTCTGAGTTTGGGTGAACGGGTCCTCGGAGCGTGCTGGCAACGTCATCAACCCGCGCAACCGTAGGTTAGGTAAGGCATCGATTTGTTCGGCCAGTGGCACAACCTTATCTGGTGAGATCCCGCCTTTGGAGACTTCGCCACTTAAGTTCACCTCGATGCAGATATTCAACGGTGGCTTATCGGCCGGACGTTGGCTTGCTAGGCGCTCAGCAATTTTGAGGCGATCTACCGTGTGTACCCAGGAGAACGATGCTGCAATGTCCCTCGTTTTATTGCTTTGGATCTTGCCGATGAAATGCCATTCGAGTTTGCAGTTAGCCAGTGCCCGGAGTTTGGGTAGGGCTTCCTGGAGGTAGTTTTCACCAAACGCACGTTGGCCAGCGGCGGCTAATTCGGCGATGGCAGAGGTAGGTTTGTGTTTGCTCACCGCCAGTAAACTGACGGAATTCGGCTCTCTGCCGGCCCGCTGGACGGCCGCGGCGAGCCGTGTTTGCACCTCTATGTAGCGAGCCACCAGAGTCGTAGATCGGTCCATGAACTATAATTCCTGGCGGGCGTGTCCGCGCCAGGCCCGATGGCTTGGTGCTGTTACTCTTAACCCATGTGAAGAGTTGACCATATAGACAAATTAAGGGCCTGCAAGATGCCGATTTCAAAGTTAACTAAATTTTATACTACCAATCGTGTTTTCAGCGGAGCGTCCCGTGGGTGCCAGCCCGCCCGCTTAATAGCAGCCCAACGACCAGGTGACGGAGTGTCCCATGGATATCGGTGAACTACTGGCTTTTAGCGTCAAAAACGGTGCATCAGATCTTCATCTCTCTGCCGGTCTTCCGCCCATGATACGCGTGGATGGCGACGTGCGGCGTATCAACGTCCCAGAGATGGATCATACTCAGGTTCATGCCCTCGTCTACGACATCATGAACGATAAACAGAGAAAAGATTACGAACAGTTCCTCGAATGTGACTTCTCTTTTGAAATCCCGGGCCTAGCTCGGTTTCGCGTTAACGCGTTTAACCAGAACCGCGGCTCCAGCGCCGTGTTTCGGACCATTCCCTCGGATATATTGTCGCTGGAGCAACTGAATGCGCCGGGAATATTTAAAGACATCTCCGATTATCCACGCGGCGTCGTGTTGGTAACCGGACCCACTGGATCTGGCAAATCGACCACTCTCGCGGCGATGGTGAACCACAAAAACGAAACCGAATATGGGCACATCCTGACGGTGGAAGATCCGATCGAGTTTGTCCACAAAAGTAAGAAATGTTTGATCAACCAACGCGAAGTCCATCGCGATACATTGGGTTTCAACGAAGCGCTGCGCTCGGCGTTGCGCGAAGACCCGGATGTTATTCTGGTCGGCGAAATGCGTGATCTTGAGACCATCAGGTTGGCACTTTCAGCGGCGGAAACAGGCCACTTGGTATTCGGGACGCTACATACCAGTTCTGCTGCTAAAACCATCGACCGTGTGGTTGACGTCTTCCCAGCTGCTGAGAAAGACATGATCCGCTCTATGCTGTCGGAGTCGCTGCGCGCGGTGATCTCGCAGGTGTTGCTCAAAAAACAGGGCGGCGGTCGTGTGGCCGCGCATGAGATCATGATTGGTACGCCTGCCATCCGTAACTTGATTCGGGAGAATAAGATCGCGCAAATGTATTCGGCCATCCAGACTGGCCAGCAATTCGGCATGCAAACACTTGATCAGAGTTTGACAGAACTAGTGAAGACAAACATGGTGACCCGCCACGAAGCGCGCGCCAAAGCAGTCAATAAGGACGCCTTCTAGGTAACCTGCAAACGGGTACACCAAGCAACCGCTAACGCAGGAGAGGCATTATGGAGCGAGATCAAGCTATTAAATACATGCGCGATGTTCTAGCGCACATGAGCGAGAAGAAGGGCTCCGACTTGTTTGTTACGGTCGGTTTTCCTGTGGCTATCAAGATCGATGGCAAAATCACACCGGTGTCGAAAACCAAGCTAACGGCGGAAAACACCAAAAGCCTTGCTTACGGGATAATGAACGCTCGGCAACTTAAAGAATTCGAGGCGACCAAAGAATGTAACTTTGCTATCGCTTGGCCAGACATCGGCCGCTATCGTGTCAACGCGTATGTGCAGCAGGGGTTTACCGGCCTGGTATTGCGGACGATCGAAACCGAGGTGCCGACACTAGATGGGCTTGGATTGCCGGAGGTGCTGCGGGAAATTAGCATGACTAAACGTGGCCTGGTCATCATGGTGGGTGGTACTGGTTCCGGTAAAACAACATCGCTTGCGGCGATGATTAATCATCGCAATGAAAACCAGCATGGACATATCATTACCATCGAAGATCCTATCGAGTACGTGCATCCGCATAAAAAGAGCATCATCTCGCAGCGGGAGATAGGGGTAGACACGGATGACTGGGAAATTGCGCTAAAGAACACGCTTCGCCAGTCCCCGGACGTTGTTCTGCTCGGCGAAGTACGAGATCGCGAAGCTATGGAATTCGGCATTGCGTTCGCGGAAACGGGCCATCTGGCGATGTGTACGTTGCATGCGAATAGTTCCAACCAAGCGTTGGACCGGATTATTAACTTCTTCCCCGAAGAGCGACGCCAGCAATTGTTGATGGATCTTTCCTTGAACTTGAAAGCCGTGATCTCGCAACGGTTGTTGAAGAAAGTGGATGGTAAGGGGCGCGTGGCGGCTATCGAGATTCTATTGAATTCGCCGCTTGTTTCGGACTTGATCTTGAACGGTGACGTTCATGAGATCAAAGCAATAATGCAGAAGTCGAACGAACTTGGCATGAAAACCTTCGATCAGGCGTTGTTTGATCTCTACGAAGAGGGTCTCGTGACTTATGAGGATGTGTTACGGAACGCCGACTCGATGAATGAACTGCGTTTGCGTATCAAGCTTGAAAGTAAAGCCGCGAAAGACGGTGATGTAAGAGGCGATATGACAGGACTGCAGTTGGAAGAGCCCGAAAAGGAAAGAGACATGCTGCGCTAACCGGCGTTACTTCATTTTCACCGTTACGGGAATATTTGCTATAGAAAAACGCATCGCAGATGATACAGCCGCACACTATAATTGTGAGATGGAATGTGAAGCAGAAACCGTAGTGAAGCTAATGAGCCCCGAGCATGGGCGCTTTTATTGCGGCCGGGAACCGGAGCGGCGCACCTGGAATACCGACAGATATGAGCATCAAGGGACCGAAGAGTAGTTAGTGATCAGCATAAAAACGAGCCAAGACCCGTACGCACAAAGAGCTATGCGCGCCTTATTGTGACTCCCCTTGCTAGAATCAAGCGGCCCGAGAACATTCACTGCAAGTACCACGCGCACGTGTACTTTGGTCCCGCCGATAGGGATGTGGCTAAGCGGTTTTGTCAGGACGTGGGCCAGGTCTTCAGGGTCGGTGTCGGACGGTTCCACGAAAAACCTGTTGGTCCACATCCGCATTGGAGTTGTCAGATATCATTCGACACCTCCCAGTTTGATGAAGTTATTGCCTGGATGGATATCAACCGCGGAGCATTGGACATTTTCGTCCACGGATTGACCGGCGACGATTTGGCTGACCACACGGTGCACGCTACTTGGTTGGGATCGCCATCGGCACTCAAGTTGTCTGCTCTGAAGAGCTAGTAGACATTGTGCTGTAAGCGACGGCCACAACCATTGGATGAATGGGTTCTACGGAAGAAATTTTGGTGAGGTGTATTGTGGCTGGGCAGGTGATTGGAGCGTTGTCCGGGTTAGCTACCTGTCTCGGTTGGAGCGCGGCGATGTGGGGTCCGAGCGGGGTAGTGGTTTCATCGGGGACCGGTTTTACCGCGGCGCTGCCTATGATGTTCTTGGGGATCTGCGCGGTTATCGCGTCGTTGCGCGCCCACGGGGTTGCGCTGATCATCATTTTCGTCGCGTCTTTTTTCCCGGTGGGTTGGATCCTGGCGACTAAGCTCTCGGATCATTTTCTGCATTGGGTGGGTTTGCTCAATCTCGGATATTTGGTTGCCGGTCTGATGATTTGCGCAATGGGTAAGACCCCGCAGTCAGAATAGGTAAGCGCTCTGTCGGCAATGCCGACTGGTTCAGAGATTTCGACACTGTATCGGTGTTGGCGGAGTTTCTGGCGTGGCGGAGAGCCACCTGCAAGCCTATCAATTTGTGTTTGGCAAACCCCAAGCATATAGAATACCGCCCGAACACTGGTCGTAAGGTGCAGTGTGCGGAGCTGTTGTTGAATTCCTCGAACTCACACAAATGGTTGATTCGAAGTGGTGGACTAACGCAATGATTCTGCTCTTGATTAGTCTCACGCCCTAGTTGATATTTGCCCGTTGAAAGACTTGGAGTTGTACGATGGAAGCGATTTTCCCCACTTTATATATCCCCCATGGTGGTGGCCCGTGCTTTTTCATGGATTGGTCGCCGCCGGATGAATGGGACAAGATGGCTGCATGGCTCAGTAGCCTAGCAGAGTCTATTGGTGCGCGACCAAGCGCACTTGTCATCATTTCGGCCCATTGGGAAGAGCCGGAGGTATCGGTGATGACAAACCCGAATCCACCGCTACTTTATGACTATTATGGTTTTCCGGAACACACTTACCGGCTGACCTACGAGGCGCCTGGTGAACCTGCCTTGGCGGCGCGCCTCGCGGAGTTGCTCGAGGTCGCAGGGATCCCGTCTCGTTCCGACCCAGTGCGCGGTTTTGATCATGGGGTATTTGTGCCGATGAAGTTGGTCTACCCACAAGCTGATATTCCCATCGTGCAAGTCTCCTTGAAGTCGGGCCTTGACCCTCAAACCCATCTCGCCATTGGTCGCGCGCTAGCGCCGCTACGCAGCGAGGGAGCGCTGCTCATCGGCAGTGGAATGAGCTACCATAATCTTGCGTCCGGGCATTCGCCGCAGCTGAGCAAACTGTCGCACGCATTCGATGAATGGCTTAGCGAGGCGTGTGTTGCAACGTCGGCCACGCGCTCGGCTCAGCTTTGCGACTGGGAGAGTGCCGTTGGCGCACGCGAAGCGCATCCGCGTGAAGAGCATTTACTGCCGTTAATGGTCGTCGCGGGCGCCGCTGAAAATGAGATTGGGCGTCGGATCCATAGAGATCGTGTATTAAACGCCGCGATTTCCGGTTTTCAGTTTGGTGATCCGGTGAGCGTCGGTTGCGTGCAGGAGTAGCTCTCTCTGCCTTATCGGCATGCGTTTGCTGTCTGAGAACGGCGACCTTGGCTCCGCTCTGATCTCACTGGTTGAAGAAGCCTGTAAGCACTAGGTGATTGCGCGACACTGTCATATTGAACCCCGGGAGATAGAGATGACCTACGATGCCGCGGTATCGAGGCCCGAGCATGTGTAGCTGTTTCAAGGCAGTGACCATCCGAAAGTGTGTTTAACCAGCCCAGAAGAGTTTGGTTACGCTAGAGTATCTGGCTGGCCGCCATCCGGTCGTTTTAGTCGATTAACATCCATGGTGAAGAGGCGCCGGGCGGTACTGGGGCGCTAGGGTTCGGATGCCGCCTCCCAGTCAAACCTCGATAAACTTGCTAATACATTCGGCTCGACCACGCCGCGTTCATAACGCCTGCCCGAGATAATCCACGTCGGGTAATTTTGTATTCTCTCGACGACGCATTCGGTGGCGCGCGCCCCCTGCCTGCCGTTCGGAGAACACTCGATAAAGGGCAGCCTTTTCGCGGAGGCTGTGAATGCGCGTTTTTGCTCCTGACAGTGCGAGCACCAGGAAGCCCCATAGAATTTGGCGCCGGTTTGCGTAAGGTGCTCTGCTAGGGCGCGGAGCTGCGGATCCTCGGGGCCAGACGAGGGATCGAATACGCCGGCGTAGTGTAGCTGTAGAAAACTGACGATTAGCACCGCCGCACCGCCAGTCTTCAATATCCAACGATCCCAGGTAAAATGTTCAAGCTGTGGGGGTTTCTGCCGCGCAACTACACTTAAGATCACAATCAACAAAATGTAGGAAGCAAGGCAATATCCGCAGATTGCCTTAAGCACGAACAAAGAGATGGTATTGAAATACGTGCTGATGGCAACAGCGATTAGCGCGATGGTCCATGAAAGTTTCCAATGAGCGCTCCGCTTACGAGTGAGCGCCGCGGTCAGCGCTAGCGTAGCGTAAGTAAGAAATCCCCAAGCTGGCAAAGGCAGCGCGAAGAAAGTTGACCAGCGACTGCTTTGCACTAGGTCGCACGCCGAACCTTCGGTGCAGAACAAAAGCTCGTCTTGGGTCCACTGGGCGTAGCTGAGATAGGCAGTCAGGAGCATTCCGGTGCCGGCGAGCAACAACAATAGCCAGTTGGGTGAGCCCATTAGATTTGGTTCACTGGCAACACGATTGTCTGCCTTGCGCGCGGCTTGTCGCTGGCGTTTACGATCCGTGTGCGAATCGGCGGTGCGGATTTCACTCTGGTTAGGCGCGTCTACATCTTCCTTTCCGCTCATCGGCTTAAATCCTCGATATTGATTGCGTTATTCTATAGGACAGTGCCGATAGCCCGTCGGCCGCAGTCTTCAGCACCGCTTCTAAGGAGTGAAGCTGGCCGTCTCGTCCCGCCAGCCCCGCACTAGCCGCGACCGAAACGCACTTGTCTTTTGTCTCATGCCGCGTCTTTCGCCGTACCTTTGTAGGTCATGCTGTACGGTTCCTGGATGATGCCGAAGAGCAGTAAGGCGGCGGCCATTGCGACGAAAAGTGGTAGCACAGCGGTGCTTCCTATCCAGTTAAAGCCAAAAAAAAGTGCTACCAGAGCACCTAGGAACAACCCGTCAAGACCGGCGGGGTCGATAATATAATTAATTGTAATCAATATGGCGGCTAGCATGCTAGCGGCTGCACCAGCCTGTGAAAGTTGCAGATGCAACCCTCCGGGCAACGCCAAAAATTGCTGTGTGAGCCAGGCAAACAGATCGAAGCTGGGGTGATGTGACAACCAGTAAGCGGCACCCGCTTGGCCGATAATAAAAGAGAGGCAAGCTAGTCCGTGACTTGTCAGGACGCCGCGCTCGCGAGTCAGATAGAAAAACAACACGTTGATCGGAATCAGAATGCTGCAGAGCACATACGCTAGCGTGTTGTGCCGGGGTTCCGGCGCGTAGGACGTCAGGACCCAGAAAGTGAGTGCTAGAACAATCAAGGTGAATAATGCACGACTCTTGTTGAAACGCAATGCCAGTGCCGTGCCCAATGCAATCACCAAATACGGTCCGTAGCGAAGCCCCCAGTCAGGAATAACTGAAATGACCGGGAGTCGTAGGAACCACACGGTGCTGACGACTGCGGTCGGAAATAGCAAGCCTAGCGCCGCTCGGATGAAACTCACGGAAGCGCAATCTTAAGGCGTAGCAAGCGGTGGCCGCTGCGGGCGTACTTTTTCTCGAATGGACTAAGTGTAGCTGGTGCTTGCACTTGCTCGATGTGCGCTTCACCCTGTGTCTTAATACGCAATACCGCTGCAAACTCCTCTACATAGATAGGCCAGTTACTTCTGAGTTCTAGAATGCCACCGAGAGCCAGTGCGGCATCGAACGCCGGGTGTGCGTGCCAGCGCTTACGCCAGTGCTTTCGTTTCGGCCAGGGGTTCGGATAGAGGAGGTAGTGATGGGCGATCCGCCATCGATGCTCGGCCGCAAGAAGCCACAGATCGATGAGATCCAGGCACGCGAGAATAACGTTGCCGTCGAGCTTGCATTCAAACGGACCTATGCCATAACGCGCCAGACGGTGTGGTGAACGTTCAATCCCCAGCACCAAAGCGTCGGGGTGACGCTTGGCCAAGTGAAACGAGCTGTCCGCGTTCCCGCACCCAGCATCCAAAACAAGCGGCCGGGAGACGGCCTTGCAACGGTTATCGATCTCTTGAAACAGCATGCGCGTGGCGTCGCCGATAGGTTTCACAAATTCGGCCGTTGTATATGAACGCCAGCGCCTAGTGTGACGTAATTGCGGTGCGAGACTGTGCTGATTACTGATCACGGTACGGCTCTGCGAATGCATTAAGAGAAAACCACCGTGCTCGCCTCGAAAACCGGACCGTCTACGCAGACCCGCTTCATCGCGTCCTTGCCGTTATCGTGGATCCGCACCGTGCAACCGGAACAACCGCCGCCCGCGCAGGCCAAATGCTCCTCAAGTGAGATCTCGCAGGGTAAGGAAAACTCTATGGCGAGGTCGGCAACCGCGTGGAGCATCGGTGTTGGACCGCAGGCAAAGATCTCGACCTGCGCCCGCACCCCCGCATCAAGTGAAGTAAGCCACTTGTGTGCCAATTCGGTAACCATCCCCTGGTAGCATCCGGCATATTCTTGCCCGTTTGCGAGCCGGGAGGCAATTTCCCAATCCTCGAGTAACGGCATGGCAGCAATCGCTCCTGGAGGGATCCCCGGCACAATTATTCGCGATGGTTGCGGTGTAAACGGATAGGGGGCCTCCGAGCCGATTAATACCAGCGGAGTAAGATTGAAGGCCGGATCTTTCATATATTCAGCAAGAAATATCATCGGCGGGATACCGACGCCGCCGCCGATCAACAGGGGTTTGTTACGGTAGTTTGTCTGCTTGAACGGACGCCCAATCGGACCAAGGAGATCAAGGTGTTCGCCTGCTTCGCGTTTGGCCAGCAGTGCTGTTCCCAACCCGTGCTCTTTATATAGGATGTCTATCCAACCCGCGTTGGAGTCGGTGCGCATGATAGACATGGGCCTGCGTAGTGGCAGCGCCACATCACAGGTGATGTGTACGAAACTGCCTGGCCTCGCTGCAGCCGCTATCAACGGTGCGTGCATTCGCATCACGTATTGATGGGCATCGTGTGCATCGTGGCGAAGAATTTCCGCTGTCTCGACGTGCAGCGTATTGCGGTTACTTGGCACTAGCAACGGTTTCATACGCATGGTGGGGTTAATTCAAATCGGCATTTAGCCGTGGACGACTCGGCCGGCGAGAATCGTATGGTGAACGCGGCCTTTGAAAGTCGTGCCAAGGAAGGGAGAGTTTTTGCCGGCGCTGGTCATTTCGCGACCCGACAGTTGCCATTCCTCTTTAGGATCGAAAACGCAGACATCGGCGGCGGCGCCGAGTCCCAGTTGTCCGATTTCCAACCCCAGTGCGTCCGCTGGTTCTGCGCTTACGGCAGCGATTGCGGAGGACAAATCCAGCACGTCTTCCTCTACCAACTTAAGCGTCAGCGGCAACAGCGTTTCCAGTGCCGAGATGCCGGGCAAGGTGGCACTAAATGGTGCAGTTTTGGCATCGATATCATGTGGTTGATGGTCAGAGCAAATAATCCTAATGACACCGCTCTTGAGTGCTTTGCGCAGCGCATTGCGGTCTGCGCGGGTGCGTAAGGGCGGACGTACGTGAAAGTTTGAATCATATCCTCCGACGTTCTGTTCGGTAAGAAACAATTGGTGCGCAGCGACATCGGCGCTGACAGGAAGACCTCGGCGCTGCGCAGCGCCGAGCATTGCGGTTGCCCGCGCAGTTGAAATACGTCCGAAATGCCCACGCGCGCGAGCTTGTTCCAGCAATAAAAGATCGCGGCTCAAGCATACGGTTTCGGCGGTTTCCGGGATGCCGGGAATGCCGAGCCGGGTGCTAACTGCTCCCTCATGCATACAGCCCTCACCAGCTAACCAACGGTCTTCGGCGTGTAGGAACACAGTGATGCCGCAGGAGGCCGCGTACTCAATTGCGTTACGCAGGACGTCGGTGTTGACGATCGGTATGTTTGCATTGCTTATGCCCACGCAACCTTCCGCGCCGAGAGCCCCCATCTCAGCGAGTAACTTGCCACCTAGACCCTGGGTCATCGCGCCTAAACAAACTACCCGGGCGTAGCCTGCTTCATCCGCGCGCTGATGGATCAATTCGGCAACCGCGGGTGTATCAATAATCGGATCGGTATCGGGTAGGCAGCAAAGAGTAGTGATGCCGGCGCTCGCAGCCGCGCGAGTTTCACTTTTGATAGTAGCTTTGTGTTCTTCGCCAGGCTCGCGCAAACGTGTTGCCAAGTCGACTAGCCCCGGGCAGACGATTTTACCAGTTGCATCTATCGTTCGCCTCGCCTTGAATCCGGCTGGGCTTTTGCCAATGCCGGCGATCTTGCCTTTACTTATGAAGATGTTGGTTTTCTCATCAACTCCATTGGCTGGGTCCAGCAGGCGGCCGCCGGTGATCTTAAGCGACATGGTCGGTTCCGGTGGCGGTTTCGGGGATGCTGCTCATGGCGAGCGCCATTACCGCCATGCGCACCGCGATCCCGTGGCTGACTTGCCGAAGGATGACCGATTGCGCGCTATCGGCGATCGACGATTCTATTTCGACGCCACGATTAATAGGACCGGGATGCATGACGATCGCATCTGGCTTAGCTGCACGTAGACGCTTCTCGGTCAAACCATAGCGCTGGTAGTACTCATGAGCGCTCGGCAGCAGCGCACCGCGCATGCGTTCGTGTTGCAGGCGTAGCGCCATCACCACGTCCGCGCCGTCCAAACCGGTTTCCATGTCGTCGCAGACTGTGACGCCCATTTCCTCGATACCGACCGGCATGAGGGTGCGCGGCCCTACCAGCCGGACTTCGCGCACACCAAGCATGTTCAGTGCCCTGATTTCCGAACGCGCCACGCGGGAGTGGGCGATATCGCCTACGATTGCCACCTTGAGGCTCGAAAAATTTGGTTTGTGTCGGCGAATCGTGAACATGTCGAGCATTGCCTGTGTGGGATGTGCGTGCTGGCCATCGCCGGCGTTAATAACGCGTACATGCGGGGCTACATGCGAAGCGAAGAAATGTGCAGCACCGCTGTTCTGGTGCCGTACCACGAACATATCGCAGTGCATCGCCTCGAAGGTGCGCAGGGTATCGAGCAGCGATTCGCCTTTCTTGGTTGCCGATACTTCAACATTGATATTTAAGACATCCGCTGACAGGCGCTTAGCAGCCAGCTCGAAGGTCGTCCGGGTGCGTGTGCTCGATTCGAAAAACAGATTGACGATGGTTTTGCCGCGCAGCAGCGGCACTTTCTTGACAGCGCGCTCGCCAACCCCAACCATGTTTTCGGCCGCTTCAAGAATGTTGGTCAGGATCTCTTTGGAGAGACCTTCAATACTGAGGAAATGCCTTAATTTACCGTGCTGATCAAGCTGGATATTTTGGTCAATCATTGACCGCTCAACGCATTAAGAAAAACGCCAGCCTGCTCGGCCTCTAATGCTGCGCCGTGAAACCGGACATCGTTGTCACTAGCGAACCTCATTAAGCTCTTCCGGACCGCTGCTGGATGAGTAGTTCGAGCGGTTCGGGCCCGGCGAGTTTAACATGCTCGCCCTCCGATAGGGACATCGTCGTGCCCGCCGCGTCCGCTTGCACTGGTAATTCCCTTCCGGATCGATCAACCAGCGCGACCAGGTGGATCGAGGCTGGCCTGCCGTAGTCGAAAATCTCGTTCATAGCTGCGCGAATGGTCCGGCCAGTGTAGAGAATATCGTCAATAAGTACGATGTGTTGGTCCTGCACATCGAACGGCAGTTTTGAGGGTTGGACTCGTGGATGCATGCCAATGCGAGAGAAATCGTCCCGGTAAAACGCAATATTGAGCTCCCCCAGCGGGGCGGCGACTTTGAGGTAGCGATGCAGCCAGTCAGCGATCCACACACCTCCCGTTTGTACGCCGATGAGATGGGGTTGAGTGATCTTCGCCTGACCCAGGAGTCCTTCAAGTTGAGTTCCGATGTGTGTCAGCCAGCCCTCGATCTCCGGGGGGCCTATGCTACGCGTAGTTTTCATTTTTAAATCCGCCAGGGCTGCTGTTATGGTTTGCGTGCAGCCAGGTTTCGAGGATGATTTTCGCTGCACCGGCGTCGAGACCGCCGGGTTGTTTCTCGCCACGGCCGCTAGCGGCATGGGTAGAGAGACGTTCATCGATACTGTATACGGGTAATTCAAAGCGTCCACCGAGCTGACGCATGAACCGTGCCACGATCGGCGCAAGCTCGTTGGGTTTGCCGAGACTATTCGAGCTTGGCATGCCGACCACAAATGCGTTTGGTTCCCACGCTCTGACCAGTCGTGCAATGGCTTTCCAATCCGGGCGCTCGCGGTGTACCCGAATCGTTTCCAATGCCTCGCTGGTGGCGCTCAGTGTTTGACCGACAGCAACGCCAATGCGTTTCGCACCGTAGTCGAAACTGAGCAAGGTTTGGTGTCTATCATGCATGACCGGGTTGCGGCGAAATATTCGTCATGTCCACGCCCAGCAATTCCGCCGCTCGGCGCCAGCGGCTTTCGGCGGGAATGTCGAAAATGATAGGTGGTTCGGCCGGACTACTAAGCCACGCGTTATCTGCGATCTCGCTTTCCAACTGACCGGACTCCCACCCAGCATAGCCAAGCGCGACTAGTACCTGCTTTGGCCCACGGCCGTTGGCGATCGCTTGCAGACACTCACGAGAGGTGGAAATATCGATCTTGGTGCTCACCTGGATGGTTGGTTCCCAGTCGCCGGTCGGACGGTGGATGACGAACCCACGGTCGCGTTGCACTGGTCCGCCTTCAAAAACCGCGGTCGTATTGACCCTTGGGTCGGATTTTGCCAGCTGCATCTGCGACAGTAACTCACCGAGGTGCAAATCCAAAGGACGGTTGATTACGATCCCCGTCGCACCCTCTTTGGTGTGAGCGAATATATAAGTTACCGTCTGATGGAAATCAGGATCCAACAGGGTTGGCATTGCGATCAAAAACTGGTTGCTGAGGTTGAGTTCCATGTTAAAACCAAAAAGAGTCCGCGGCGATCCTAAATCTCAGAACCTGGTACGGCAACCGCAAAAGCACTGGTTATTTGCCCTTGAAGCGATGATTATTGAGAAACTGCCAGGTTCTTGTGACGTGTAATACATCGACGTCTCGGGCGATTCCATCGGGAAACGGAGCGAACGGGGCGGCCAGTTGCACGATTCTAAGTGCCGCGTCGTCAAGCAGGTTGTGTCCAGAGGAGCGGCGAACCAGCATCTCCTTTACGCTGCCGTCGGGGTTGATCTGAACTTCGACAATCAAACTTCCGGACAGCTTCCGCTGCCGGGCCTTGTCAGGGTAGTTGAGATTGCCGACTCGCTCTACCTTGGCACGCCAGGCCTCCATGTAGGCAGCATATCTGTATTCGCGGGTACCGGCAGAAATGAACTTACGGCGCGGGCGGTTGGCTTTGGCGTCGAGCCGCTGCTGGATCTCGGCGTTGAGGCTTGCGATGGCGAAACTATTAGCGATCAACTGCGCTGCTGACGGTTTCTCGCGCTGAGGGGTCGTACGTTTGGACTTGTCGTCGGCGTGGCTTTGTTCAGCGTCGTGTTGAGGGATTTCCGGTTTAGGTGTCGTGGGCTCCGCTCCCGGGCTTTCAGTGGCTAGTTGTGTGCCCTTCCCCGGGACTGTCTTGCTCTGCATGGCCTCGGGAATCACAGGGTCGGGCAACGCCTCGCCCAGTGGGTAAGCGGGCGGCGTTACCTCATCGTCCTGCCGTGGTAATTGCTCGCTTGTCGGCGAGCTGGGGCGTTCTGTGGTTTCACTGTCTCCGGCGCCTTCAAGATTAGCTTGGGAGAGATAAGAAGCCTCTTTCGGCGGGCTTTCGCTGTGGGTTTGCACCAAAATCACTTCCATTGTGTCGAAGTGCGGCTCAGGTGAGTCCGCTGGCACGAAGCTTACGCCCAGGAGCAGAATCGCGTGACAAATAAGAGCGATGCATATGGTGAGCGCCAGCCGATCCGGTGGCGTCACCATGGGTGGTGCCAGAACTGCTGCCACGATCAACCCAGCATTTGTTCGATTGCATCCATGAGTGTTGCACCGATATTTATGTCATAAATCCGATCGAGTTCCCGTGCGCAAGTTGGACTGGTTACGTTTATCTCCGTGAGGTAGTCGCCTATCACATCCAGACCAACGAAAATCAACCCACGTCGATTCAGCTCGGGCCCGACTTGATCGCAGATCCAACGATCACGGTCACTTAGCGGACGCCCCTCGCCGCTGCCGCCGGCAGCGAGGTTGCCACGCGTTTCTCCGGCCGATGGGATACGCGCTAAGGAATAACCAACCGAGATACCGTTGATGAGTAGTAGCCGTTTATCGCCGTCGGCGATCTCCGGCAGGAAGCGTTGTGCCATTGCATAGCGGGAACCGTGGTCGGTTAGGGTTTCGATGATTACGCTCACATTAGGATCGGTGGCAGCAGCGCGGAAGATTGAAGCGCCGCCCATTCCGTCCAATGGCTTAAAAATCACTTCTTGATGTTCGCTTAGGAAACTTCGAAATTGCCGAGCGTCGCGAGCGACCAATGTTGGCGGGCAGCAATGTGGGAACCACGCGGTAAATAGCTTTTCACTGGCGTCGCGAAGGCTCTGCGGTTTGTTGACTATCAAGACACCCTCGCGCTCGGCTTGTTCGAGAAGATAAGTAGTGTAGATGTACTCCATGTCGAACGGCGGATCTTTGCGCATCAAGATGACATCAAGTTCCCTGAGCGCGGCATCGGTTTCACCGTTGAACTGGTACCAGTCGGTGGGAGCGTCTTCGACCGCCAGATGACGCATGCGTGCGCTGGGCTTTCCATCGCTTAAGCGTAGATCGCCCATCTCCATGTAGCTCAAGTCCCACCCGCGGGCTTGGGCCGCGAGCAGCAGAGCCAGTGTCGTGTCTTTTTCGGCACTGATCCTGGCGATCGGATCCATCACCACACCCAATTTAATACTCATAACGAAGTAGCTCGGCCAAGTAGCCTAGAAGTCTGACATTTCCGCGTGAGCCCAACAAGCATCCAGGACTGGCTGAAGGCGGTGCCTTTGGCTCCGATGCGGGGTAGCATAGGCTAGTGTAAATCTTGCGCTTAGGATCCATTGAGCACGATCCGTATTGTTTCCCGGAAGAGTCCTCTCGCTCGCTGGCAGGCGGCGGCGGTGCGTGACGCGTTGTGCGCGGCGCACCCGGATCTGAGCGTCGAGATCATCGGTATCACCACCGAGGGTGACCGACGTCTTCAAAGCCGACTAGCGGATTTCGGTGGTAAGGGGCTTTTCATAAAGGAGTTGGAGCAACGTTTGCTCGATCTAAGTGCCGACATCGCGGTTCATTCGATGAAAGATGTCACTACTAGCTTACCCGCGGGTCTGTTGATTCCGGTGGTCATGGCACGGGATGATCCCCGAGATGCGTTACTGGCCCCAGGTTATACAAGTCTAGCGGCATTACCTACGGGGGCGGTGATCGGAACCTCGAGCTTACGCAGGCGATGTCAGTTGAGCGTGGTGCGACCCGACGTAAGAGTAAAAATCTTGCGCGGCAATGTCGGCACGCGACTCAGCCGACTCGATGCGGGCGAATATCAAGCGCTGGTACTTGCCACTGCGGGATTACATCGCCTTTCTCTCCATGAGCGCATCACCACGGTACTTGAGATAGAGCAAATGCTACCCGCGGTCGGACAGGGTGCGATTGGTGTGGAATGCCGCGAAGATGACGGGCAAGCACTCGCTCTGTTGCAATCTTTGGATGACGTTGCGACACATCGCGCTGTGCGCGCCGAACGTGCCGTAGCCCATCGTCTCGATGCAGGTTGTCA
>CAZBOQ010000133.1:0-11204 GCA_964493555.1 uncultured Gammaproteobacteria bacterium
GTAATTCCAACCAATTTCTCGTCGAGCAATATGCACAGACGCAGCGTTATTATCCGAGCTACAAGGGGGTGCATGAATACAATGCGCAAGGGCTTGACCACAAACTAAATGGTGATAGTGAAGTCGTCGCAGGACTTGCAACGCGGCTTGTACTTTCACCGGCGGAATGGGCGGCGACAGTTGCAAAAGTGCGAACTTGATTTGTCGCTCATGTGCCCTGACGGAAAACCAAACGGTCCAAACCGCATTGGCCCGCCCGGAAGAAGGTCCTGGGTATCTGGTTTCCTGGATGTTTCAGAGGGCTTCATGAGCAAGCTATTACCGCCTGGTGTTTCGAAAGCGGATTTCGAATCCGCCATAGGCGAACTGCGTGAAGTGTTGCCGTCTGATGCTGTGGTTGCAGACAATGATTTCGACCTGCTGAGCTATCGCGATCCTTTTTCGACCCTGGAGAGTGCGCTCCCGTCCGCAGCCGTTACGCCTCGTGGGGTCGAGGAAATCCAGAATGTGCTGGCTGTAGCGCGCAAGTATCGTATCCCGCTGTGGACCATTTCTACCGGTCGTAATCTTGCCTACGGCGGCTCTGCACCGCGTAAACCAGGCTACATCGTGCTTGACTTGAACCGCATGGATCGAGTGTTGGAAGTGAACGAGAAGTACGGTTATGCAGTTGTCGAGCCGGGAGTAACCTACTTCGATATGTATAACTATCTGCAGCGGAACAATATCAAACTGTGGATAGACCCAGCCTCCCCTGGTTGGGGTGGGATGATGGGTAATACCATGGATCACGGCGCCGGCTACACGCCTTATGGCGATCATCTGTTGATGCAGTGTGGTATGCAAGTGGTGCTCGCCGACGGCACGGTCGTGGAAACCGGGATGGGGGCGTTGCCGAACGGTAATACCGGTACCCTAGATAAATACGGTTGCGGTCCGTGGGTCGATGGCATGTTCACTCAGGGTAATGTCGGCGTGGTTACCAAGATGGGAATGTGGTTAATGCCAGAGCCTCCGGGCTACCGCCCGTTTTTGATTACGTATCAGAAAGATGAGGATCTAGCCGCAATCACTGATGCTGCCTTGCCGCTTAAATTGAATATGGTGATCCCAAACGCAGCGACCACAGTAGGTTTGATCTGGGAGGCGGGGCATTCCGTTACGCGCGCTCAATACCATACCGGTGGCGGACCGATTCCGGACAGTGCGCGACGTAAGATTGCCCAGGATTTAGATATAGGTATGTGGAATTTTTACGGCGCTCTGTACGGTCCGGAACCCATCATGGACAACAACTGGAAAGCGGTGGAGGCGACCTTGGGCTCAATCCCCGGCGCCAAGGTCTATTTCGATGGCGATCGCCCTGGTGATCCGGGTTTCGACTACCGTGCGAAATTGATGCGCGGCATCCCCAATATGACCGAATTCAGCGTTCTCAATTGGACCGGCAGCGGTGCGCATATCGACTTCTCGCCGATGTCACCGGTGGACGGCAAGGATGCACTCAGACAATTCCATATCCTGCGTGATCGCTTGGCCGAATACGGCCTGGATTATTGCGGCGAATTTTTGATCGGCTGGCGAGATATGCATCACATTATTTTCTTGCTGTTCGACGGTGCCAGTCCGGATGAGAAACGTCGTGCTCATGAGTGCTTTGGTTTGATGATCGCCGATGCCGCAGCGGATGGTTACGGCGAGTATCGAACCCATCTTAATTTTATGGACCAGATTGCCGAGACTTACGACTGGAACGCCCGCGCCTTGTGGCGCCTCCATGAGCGGATAAAGGATGCATTAGACCCCGATGGCATCTTGTCCCCGGGTAAGCAGGGCATTTGGCCTAAACACATGCGCGGCGCGTGAAAAAGACTGTGAAAAATCTTCCTTTGTTGACGCTGTTACTACTGTTGGGCGCATGCTCTAAAGAAGAATCGGGAACGGTTGGGGGCGTTGACGGGGTAACTTCAGCCGTGCCGTCTGCCGTCTCGGTCGAGTTGGCCAAGAATCGTGAGCAAACTGCGGAGCAATTGTTCGATTTTCATTGTTTGCCCTGCCATGCTGCCGGCCCGGGTGTTGCTGGCACAATGCGCTTGGCCGAACGCCTCGGGCCCGATCAGTCGGTGTTACTGGAACGCGACAATTTGGATCCGTTGTACGTTAAAACGGTGATTCGCCACGGTCTATTCATGATGGCACCCTTTCGACCCGCCGAGATAAGTGATGCCGAACTACAGGCGTTATCGGATTTTGTCGCTTCCAAGGGGAAGGAGTCACGCTGATGGATGCGAAGACCAGTACGCTGTCCGCGGCTGCGCGCGATGTCGCAGCACGGGTTAGGTGTCTGCGTGATTATCTGGAATTACTAGAAGAAAACGGACAATGTCTCCAGTGGACCGATCGGATAAAGCCGGAACCAGATGTTCGTAACATTGCTGCGGCGGCTGGCCGCGATTCCGTGAATGGTCCGGCGATTGTCTTTAACGACATACTTGGTTATCCAGATAAGCGGTTGGCGATTGGTGTGCACGGCAGTTTCAGTAACATTGCATTGTTGTTGGGGCACGAAAAGGGGACGACGATCAAAGCGCTGTTTTACGAGTTGGCGGATCGCTGGGGCGCAGATCGACCGCTGTTGTCCTATGTAGAACCCGAAAACGCGCCAATACATACGCATCGAATCGAAAGCGATATTAATCTCTATGAGATGTTGCCGTTGTATCGCGTGAACGAGTTCGATGGTGGGTTTTACATTGCTAAAGCCAATGTGGTCAGTCGTGATCCACGTGATCCCGATAACTTCGACAAACAGAATGTTGGCATTTACCGGATACAGCTGCACGGCCCGGATCGTTTTACCCTTTTATCGATACCTGCGCACGATATGGGGCAGCAGATCACCATGGCTGAGCAAGACGGCACACCGTTCCGCATCGCCGTGATGCTTGGTAATCATCCGGCGATGGCGATGTTCGCGGCGACACCCGTAGGGTACAGTGAATCGGAATTTGCTTACGCCTCGCAAGTTTCGGGCTGCGAAATTGAATTAACTAAATCAGGCAATGGACTAGATATTCAGTCTAGAGGGGAAATAGTCATCGAAGCGGAGTTGATTTTAAACGATCGCGCGCTTGAAGGCCCGTTCGGAGAGTTTCCCGGAAGCTATAGTGGTGTGCGACGGGTGCCGATGTTCAAGGTGACGGCTGTATCGCACCGGACCGATCCGATCTTCGAAAACATTTACATCGGAAGAGGCTGGACAGAGCACGATACGCTGATCGGCCTCAGCACCTGTGCGCCCATTTACGCACAGCTGAAGGAATCATTTCCCGAGGTTGTTGCGGTCAACGCTCTTTATCAACACGGCTTGACCGGCATCATTTCTGTTAAAAATCGGTTTGCCGGTTTCGCCAAGTCTGTTGCCATGCGTGCCCTGGGCACGCCTCATGGCGTGATGTATCTAAAGAATTTAATCCTGGTCGATGACGATGTCGACCCCTTCGACCTAAATCAGGTCATGTGGGCGCTTTCCACCCGCACGCGCGCCAGCGACATCATGGTGCTACCTAATATGCCACTGGTTTCGGTCGATCCTGCGGCCGAAATCGCAGGGAAAGGTCATCGCTTGATCATCGATGCGACTGGCTTTATGCCTCCGGATGTTCTGGGGCTCGATGGACGACTGGTAACGCCGCCGCAAGGTCCGGAGGTGGAGGCCTTGGCAAAGATGATCGTGTCGCTACAGAATGAGAGCAACAAACCATGAGTTGCCCTCGTTGCGCCAGTGCTGATGAACACTGCCGGATTGAACACCAAGGCAGGCAGAACGGCGAGATTGTGTGGACGATCCGGTATTGCCAGCGCTGCTGTTTCACTTGGCGTGATTGCGAACCCGCACGTTCGATAGATTACAACAAACGAGATGCATGGTTTCGAGTAGACCCGGACCACCCGGAGCAATACGCTTATAACATCCCGCCGGCAACGGAGAGCTAAACAAGGAATGGCACAGAAAGAAGAAATCGTCGGACGTCTGGTCGATATCGTCGGTGAAGGTTGGTTCTATGAGCGTGACACGGAGGGCGCGGCCAGCTATGTCACCAAATTCGGCTCCGCGCCGCTAGGCGTGACGCTGCCCGGCAATATTGATGAGCTCGGCTCTATCGTGAAAGCGGCAGGAGAGGGAGAATTTGCACTGTGGGTGCTGCCGAACACCTCCGGCAATGGGGGTCTGATTGGTTCGGCGGAACGTAATGTCGTGTTGCTGGATCTCAGTCGCATGAACAAGATTATCGATGTCGATACCAAAGCCGGGCACGCGCTGGTGGAACCCGGCGTAACTTACCAACAACTCTACGACCACTTGAAAGCGAACGATACCGGTCTGTGGGTCGATTGCGACCGCAACGGTATGAACTCCGTATCCGGTAGCATCTGCGCGCGGGAGTATGGCTATACCCCGTACGGTGATCATTTAATGATGCAATGCGGAATGGAAGTGATGCTAGCTGATGGCGGGGTCGTGCGCACTGGTATGGGCGCGATGCCGAAAAACAATACTTGGCAGTTGTACAAATATGGTTTCGGACCGTATATAGATGGACTATTTACGCAATCTGACCTCGGCATTGTAACTAAGATTGGTCTTTGGTTGATGCCTGAACCGCCAAGCTATAAACCGTTCATGGTGACTTTGCCGAAATTGGAAAGTCTGGCCGCTGCCGTTGAAGTAATGCGTACGCTGAAAATAAATATGATTATTGGTAACACAGTGGTGATCAGCAGCCCGTTACTGGATGTTGCTCCGTACGAAAGCCGGACGGATTTCATTAATGGTGACGCGGTAGAAGCCGCTGCTGTCACTGAGAAAAATAATCTGGGTGAGTGGAACCTGTATGCGGCGCTTTATGGAACACCTGAAAATGTTGCGCTACTCTGGTCGATGATCGAACCGGCGTTATCGAGCATAGAGGGCAGCAAGATTTACGGTCGCGACGAACGTGGCGATGATCCGGTTTGGCAAAATCGCGAGAAAATGATGCGCGGCGTTCCGGCACCGGAAATGGCGAAGATCGATAACTGGCAGGGGAGCGGTAATATACCGCTAGCTGTTACGGCGCCCCTTGCTGGGGAGGACGCCTTGCAAGTACATAAGATAGTTACAGTGGCCCTAGCTAACCACGGCTTTGATTATTTAAGTGAATATGCGTTGGCGTGGCGATCGCTGAAAAACCGGATCTATTTGCCCTTTGATCAAACATCCGAGGACAGCCTGGCTAGGGCCGAAGGCTGCGCCCGTGAGCTGGTAAACAGTCTGGCTGCCGCGGGGTACGGCGTTACTCATGCGAGTACCGGTTATCTACCGATGGCGTTAAAAGTGTATGGGCAAGGCGGATTGGCGGATCTGCGCGGGCGTCTGAAGACAGCGCTCGATCCAGAGGGGGTTCTGGCCCCAAACTAGCCGGGCCGTTCCGCCTGTAAAGGTTCTAAACTCGACCTCTCCCAAAAGCAGAGACGGCATTTACACGAACTGCCGGTGTCCACGATCTGTTCTGTATCCCCTTGGGAGGGAATCAGGATGTAGGTCAAGCAAGGATCTGGATCTCTAAAACGGCTTCCACAACAAAATCAACTTCGGTAACAAAGTCAACGCTGCCAGCAGTGCTATGAGCATTGCCAGTGCAGTCAAGAGTCCAAAGTAAATTGTCGGAATAAAATTCGATAATACCAGAATCGAGAATCCAACTACGATAATGGTCGCTGTATAAAACACTGCTCTACCAATGTTGGTGTGGCAGTGATGTAGCGTTTTGGTGTAATCGCCAATCGCCGACAGTTCTTCTCGAAATCGATAGATATAGTGAATGCTGTTATCTACAGCAATCCCTACTGTGATGGCGGCGATGGTAATGGTCATCATATCGAGTGGGATCCTGAGCCAGCCCATTAACCCAAGTATCACTGCTGCAGCCAGCACATTGGGTATGATGCCGATGATAGCCAGTGAGAACGAACGAAACAGAATGAGAAGCATAGCGGCTATCCCGGCCATCACCACGCCCAGGGTCATGATCTGGGATTGAAACAAGCTCTGCAGCATGTTGTTGTAGAGCACTAGCAGTCCTGTGATCTGCACCTCAGTTTTTGTGCCGGCCAGCATGTCGGTTAAATCCATTTGGATTTTTTCGAGCAAGGCTTTGCGGCGAAGGTCTTTGCGCGAGTCCATAATCCGCATTGTGATTCGGGCTTCATCATCATCGATGGAAATGTAGGGATCCAGCAATGATTTGCGCAGCTCCTCAGGCAAACGCTTATATACGACCGCAAGTTGAAAAGTATCGAATTCTTGACCCTCGTTAAGTTCCTCAGCTACGCGTAGTACGGAGGTCAGCGACAATACCTTACCTACGGCCGGTAACGACTGGATGTAGTCGTGGATTCGTTCGATCTGGCCGACTCGCTCAACTGTGAACCACTCATCAGAGGGGTCCACCTCGATGTTGCCAAACAGGTCATCGAATTCGTTTTCGTCTCCCAGTTCTTCTTCGTCGTCGAAATTGAACTTCAAAACGATATCGAGCGGCATCGTCCCACCCAGTTTGTCGTCGATAAGTTTCAAGCCGCGGTAGATTTCGGTCGAGTCACTGAAATAGTTGGTGAAGCTGTTTTCAACTTCGAGTTTCGCCATTCCCAGACCGCCGAGCACTGCCAGGACGAGGGCGATCACCAGTACCATGTTGCCGCGGTGCACGGTAAACCGCGCTAGAATGCCGGTTAACCGTGTCTCTTTCTGTGGTGGATTTTCCTCGATACGCGGCAACAGCATCAGCAAAGCCGGGAAGAGAAGGAAGGAAGTGAGAAAGGTCACCGCCAGGCCGATGGTCATCATCCAGCCAAAATCGATGACCGGTTTGATGCCACTGACCACAAGCGAAGCGAATGCAAGAATAGTCGTGAGCGCAGTGTAAAAGCAGGGCCGCACCATGCGTTCGGTCGTCTCTCGGACTAGGCGCAGTTGATCCCACCTCGGATTGACGAAGTTCAACTGACGATAGCGGACCACCAGATGCACGTTCATCGACATCGTGATAATTAGCATCAACGAGATAAAATTCGAAGAGATAACCGTTACCCGCCAGCCAGTCAAGCCAAGCAGGCCGACCATAAGAAGCCCTGCGAACACGCAGCTCGCCAGTGGCAATAGCACCCATCTGAGTTTCCTAAAGAGAGTCGTAAGCATGATGACCAGGAAAGCAAAAACTCCCGTGCCGAAGACAATGAGATCATTCTTGATGAAGGTGATCATGTCGTCGGTAATCATCGATACGCCACCGAGGTGCAGCTCGCCAGCCGTAAAATGTTTAGCCATGACGGTTCTTATATTGCCGATCAATGCATGGCTTTGACGGTCGCTAAGCGTTTTCAGCCGGTCGTACTCTGCGAGCACTTCGGTGAGCTCGCGCTGGCCGTGGGCATCCAATTCACCCGCGTGTTGACGTTGCAATAGGGCGTTGCGTTTCTTTTGAAACTCTCGATGACGCGGATTGCCCTCGAGGAATACTTGCAACGCCGTAGTTTGTCCGTCGGCGCTCAATACCAGTTCGCGAAAAATAGGACTTGTGCGTAACTCTTCTTTGGCTTGCGCCCGGTCGATCTCATCGCTCTCCAGCGTCTGATAATTTTTGGCGACCTCTGAGAGAGTGCCACCGACAATCTTGACCAACGGCACATCGAGTAAGGAAACGACCGAATCCACCCCTTCAAGCTCGCGCAATTCATCGCGCAAAATCTTGATGGTCTTAAGGGGTCCATCGCTAAACAGGTCTGAATATGGCGTGAATGTGACGAACAAGAAGTCACGGCTTTCATACCGTTCATTGACTTGACGAAAAATCTGCAGATCCTGGTCGCTTTCGAGCAACAGCGCATCGGAGGACGCATCGAGCTTAAAATTAGGCGTGTGAGATCCAAAAAACGCGAGCACGGAGATGAGTACCAACAGCGTGCGTTTGGGGTTCTCGAGCACCAGGCCGTTGTGGAGCCTTCCGATTAGTTCAGTCATAAGGGCTAAGGATTGTTTTGTGCGAGCATGTGTGGATAGAAATATTTTGAAAAGGAATAATTATAACCGTAGTCCCTCCGAGGAGAAATGTTGTGCTTGTGGGCGGGGGGGGATTGCACTTAAATGTAAGGAACTCAGAGTTGGAGAACGGAATGGAACTCCCTGAATGAATAACGAAAGTCGCCGACGCTGTCCTTGGGTAGATTTGAGTAAGCCGGAGTACGTGTCCTATCACGATTTGGAATGGGGCGTTCCACTACACGAGGATCAGGCGCTTTTCGAATATTTGGTGTTGGAATCAGCGCAGGCTGGCCTCAGCTGGTACACAGTGCTTCGTAAGCGGGAATCTTATAGGCAAGCTTTTGCGCAATTTGATCCTTACAAGGTAGCTCGTTTCAATGCCGTTAAAATAGAGTCGTTGTTAAGCAATCAGGGAATTATCCGAAATCGGTTGAAGGTGATTGCAGCAGTTAATAATGCCCAGTGTTTTTTAAAGCTGCAGGATAAGTTTGGCACCTTCGATGCGTATATTTGGGATTTCGTCGACGGTCGCCCATTAGTAAAGGAACTCCACACATTCTCCGATTATCCGACGACCACTCCTGAATCCGAACGTTTGACCTTGGATCTTAAGAAACGCGGTTTCAAATTTATGGGTCCAAAAATTGTTTATGCATTTATGCAGGCGATCGGTATGGTGAACGACCATTCGCTCGGTTGTTTTCGGCGTCCCGAGATAATAAAGGGTTATCAACACTGATCGCTTGTGGTGATTTTATGCTACCGGTGGGGTATGGCGATCGAACGAAGCAACGCGGAATTTCGGTATTCGAGGATACGAACGAAGACAAACGCTGCGCCGCCCCATCGGTCGAATAACTTGAGAGGCTGAACAGACCAACTTCGCGATAAATTGCTATGCGAGTCTGTCGAATCGTATCGATTACTGAATGGCTTGCAGGAGCATCTTTGTGTCCACAGTGTGGGACGTGCAGGAGCTTGACCGGCAGCCTCGGCGACCTGTAGTAAAAATGCCCCGTAAAAACAAGCTTCTACGTTATCCCCGGCGTAAACTGAAGTGTTTTGGCTAGTTTGGGTTCGTGGTGGGCACAGTTGCTGCGCCACGGCAATTACGTCGAGATAGGTATAACATCGTGTCTGTCGATTACGATAGTAACAGGGGAAGAGTGGTTTCGGTCGTAGTCATAGCGGCTTACACACTCACTTTCGATGTGGGTGTGGCCTCGGTGATCGCGGGCGGTGTAGGAACAGTGAACGTGACGGTCTTTGGAAGGATCGAACTATTTCCCGCGCAATAACAGACCCTGAAAGTCCTTTTAAATTAAACGAGGTCTAGAACTACCAAAGGAGAGAGAGAATGAAGAACAAATTTTCGCTATTAGCGCTAATTGTGGGAGTGGCGGTTACTATGTCCTTCAGTGGATGCAGTAAGGATGAGAATGCTCAGTCGGAGTCAGAGGACACAGCAGTTGCGGTCGAAGATGCCGTCACGGCGGCTGATGGTGAGGCCGCAGATTCTGCCGACTCAGCAGTGAATACTACTGATGATGCAGCTGACGCTACTGGTAGCGTGAGCGAAGAAACTGATGACCCAGGTAATAATACGTTGGATTCGGCCGTGGATGCAGATACTGCTCCGGCGGAAAGTGGTACTGACACTGGACCATCGACTGATGATGCGTTGGGTGCGGTAGTCGATGCAGCGGAGGAATCTGGCACCGATGCATCACAGGATGCTGAAGAGGCTGCCGCTGAGTAGCGGTTAAGCAAGGACAAAGTAACTAAGGGTACTAGCGAGCCGCCATTCGGCGGCTCCTTTCTTTCCGTATTATGGACGCGAAGACGAAGTGCAACTCCCAAACGAGTTCATCCTCTCACGGCTGGCAGGCCGATTTGACGTTGCGCTTTGTCCCCCGTGACGATAAGACCGTTTTATCTGAGCGTCGTCACCATGGTCCGCTGCTGGTCCAACGGCCGTTTTATCCTGAGGAAGAGGCGTGTCACGTATATATTTTGCATCCACCTGGCGGTGTTGCGGGTGGTGATCAGCTGTTGATTGATATCGGTGCTGAGCCGGATGCCCGAGTCTTGTTGACAACGCCTGCGGCCGGAAAGTTTTATCGGAGCCGTGGCCCGGTGGCGTATCAGACGGTTAAGATCAATGTTGCGACGAATGCGGATCTCGAGTGGTTTCCCCAGGAGAATATCGCCTTTTCGGGTGCACGAGCCGAGCTTCACACCGAAATTGAACTTGCGACTGGAGCCCGAGTGATAGCCTGGGATTCTGTTTGCCTCGGGCGGCCTGCAAGTGGTGAGCATTTCGATGATGGTCGTTTGATAAATGCTCTGTTAATTAGGCGAGATGGTGTGCCGTTGCTGTCAGAACGCTTGGATGTGGCCGCAGATTCCGCGATCATCGATGCCGCGTGGGGTTTGCGCGGGCATGCTGTCGTTGCCACCATGGTCGCAACGCCAGCGGCCTCAGGAATGTTGGCTGCGATCCGTGAGTGTTGTGTCGCAGTCAAATGCGGGATTGCTGCACCAACCCTGATCGGAGATCTGTTGGTGCTGCGGTACCTTGGAGAAAGTGTGGCCGAAGCGAACCGAATATTTCAGAAAAGCTGGGAGGCGTTGCGACCAGGTGTTCTACAGCGCAATGCATGCTTGCCTAGGATCTGGGCGACGTGAGAACAACGGATTAATATAGATGGAGCTATCACCCCGCGAGAAAGATAAACTGTTGGTGTTTACTGCTGCACTGCTAGCTGAACGGCGCAAAGCACGTGGTCTCAAACTCAACTATCCGGAGGCAATGGCCTTCATTTCCGCTGCGATTATGGAAGGCGCTCGGGAAGGTCGTAGCGTTGCCGAGTTGATGGATTTCGGCACGACGCTGTTGAGTCGCGATGATGTTATGGATGGTGTTGACCACTTACTCGTAGAAGTGCAGATTGAAGCCACGTTTCCCGATGGAACGAAACTGGTAACTGTGCATAACCCTATCGTATGAGCTCATCTAAGTTGATCCCGGGAGAAATATTGCCCGCCGCTGGGGAGCTTGAAATAAATACCGGACGTGAAACGGTGGAGCTGACCGTGGCCAATACAGCGGACCGTCCTA
>CAZBOQ010000134.1:0-4864 GCA_964493555.1 uncultured Gammaproteobacteria bacterium
AAACGACCACTCGTGGGAGCCGGTTCCATACTGGCACCTATAGCTGGCGCTGCCGCCTCTAGTGTGTCAGCGTGCAGACCCATGTGATGGTAGAACTCCATGCCATTCTCGGTCGCGAGCTTCCAATTGCCCTCCCAGATTGCATCATAGCTAAAACCAGTCACCAGCTCGGCGATGTTGTAATGCCGAAGCATGACATCAGCCTCATGCAAAGTCGGTGTCAACGGTGCGGCGTTCTCGTCGAGATTAACGAAAATAAACCCTTGCCATATCTCGAGCGGATAGGCGGGTAGCGCACACTGCGCTTTATCAAACACAAGCGAACCGTCCATCAGCGGTGCACCAACTAACTTGCCGTCGGTGCCGTAGGTCCAACCGTGGTAGCTACAACTAAAACGTCTGGCATTACCGCGTTCCTCCAACACTACAGGCATATAGCGGTGGCGACAGATATTGGAAAACGCTCGGATTACCCCGCCCTCGCCGCGCGCGATCAACAGCGGATCATCGAGAATTTGACAGGTGAACCAATCGCCGGGCTCGGGGATGTCGTTTGCACGACCGATAAGCAACCACTCGCGTTTGAATATCGTTTCGACCTCCAGGTTATAGAGCCCGACGTCCGTATATGCGTCTGGCGGCAATGTACGACAGGCAGCGTCGGGAGTTGCCGGATAGGTCGCAAGAGTGTCAAGAATCTGCTCGGTAGTTTCCGCCATGGCACGAACCTACGGTCTACTCCGTTCTCTGACTGAAGGTCAGGTTACTCATCCAATAGGTTGGGCGTCAAATAGCTAAACTGTCACGAAAAGCTTATTGCTTAACAGTTTTTGCATTCTAGTCGGGCTGAGGGCTTTTGCGGAACGACTGCTGTGACCAATCAAGAAGCCGTTAACCTTGACAATTCCGCGACTGTGGTAATGAAAGACCTTATTAGTACCAGTATAGTGCCGTAAAGAGTTTCACTGAGTGGAGGCACGGCGATGGCGATAACAGGGGTTATGCGCCTTGGTGAAGTGGCACTGCGGGTGCTGGACATGGAAGATGCACTACGTCATTACGTGAACGTGCTCGGCCTCAAGCAGGTCGCCAAAGACGGAGACCGAATCTACCTGAAGTGCTGGGACGAACACGACCATCACTCGGTAATTCTGCGTCGCGCCGATAGCGCTGGGATGGATCATTGCGCGTTCAAATGCCGGGAAGACACTGATCTCGATCGGTTCGCGGACGGTGCCAAGGAGTTCGGACTAGAAGTCACCGAACTACCAGCTGCCGAGCGCCTAGCCTCTGGCCGCCGCATCCGTTTTCAGCTTCCGACCGGCCATTGGACGGAACTGTACGCGCACAAAGACCAGAACGGTAACGGTCTGCCGCTGCGCAACCCCGATCCGTTTCCGGACGGGCTTGTCGGTATAGCACCTGGGCGACTGGAGCATTGCTTCGTCTATGGACCGGATATCGATGCGACGACGCGGTTTTTCGTCGAAATATTGGATTTCGGTGTCAGCGAACGTCTCGAACTACCGGACGGCAGCAGCAAGGCGTGTTTTCTCGCGTGTAATAACGCGATGCATGACATCGGTTTCGTCGAACACGAGGAACCCGACAAGTTTCATCACCTCTCCTTCTGGCTGGACTCCCCCGATGAGATCTATAGAGCGGCACTTCTACTTGGGAAAAGCAATGTCCCGATCGACGAGGGCCCAACCCAACACGGAATCGGGCGCGCGAAGACCATCTATTTCTGGGATCCCTCCGGTAACCGTAACGAAGTCTTCAGCGGCAGTTACCTTTCGTATCCGGATCGCCCGGAATTGACCTGGGAGGCGGCGGAGATTGGCAAAGCCATCAGCTATCCACAGCGGCGCATGGCCGACACCTTCATGACTGTGCTGACTTGAGCTTTTTGAAAAGGACCCGATGACATTGCGACGGGTATGAACAGACACGGGAACAACACAAGGCGCACGTCGCACGGAGATTTAACTGGGCCCGTGCATGACCCGGTCGAAGCTCATTCCCGGGCGGTCTGGACCTCACGTGCCGCAGCTATCGCAAGCATCTGTAGATCTGCGGATACGCTGACAAAATCGAAACCCTGCAAAATGCGTTCGTGAGCTTGTGCACCGTCCAAGCAGTGGATCCCGACGCGCTTGCCGGCCGCTTTCGCTCTGGCCCGTATGGTCGCGATCGCTTCGTTGACCTCCGGTGCAATATTACTCAAGACCGGCAAGTGGCCGAACGACATACTTAGATCTCCCGGGCCAATGTAGATCCCATCCACTCCGGGTGTACTGACTATCTCTTCAAGATTGGTTAGCGCTTCAGTCGTTTCGATCATCGCAAATATGACGATGGTTTCGTCGGCGTGTTCTAAATAGTCAGAGCCACCGTATATTGCCGCACGCACTGGCCCTACGCTCCGCGTTCCGACAGGCGCATATCGGCAAGCCCGCACAAGTGCATCGGCATCCTTGCGACTGTTTATCATCGGGCAGATAAGTCCATAAGCTCCGGCATCCAGCAACTTACCCATAAGACCCGGCTCCAATGAGGGCACGCGCACGAACGGGGTTACATCAGTGCTGGAGATAGCCTGCATCATGGTCAATGCAGCTTGATAGTCAATCAAACCGTGCTGGAGATCGATGGTGAGACAATCCCAACCGCTGTGTGACATGACCTCCGCAGTTAAGCTACTGGGTACCATCAACCACGAATTGACCACTGCGTTGCCTTGCCGCCAGCTAGTCTTTACTTTGTTTTCTCGCACTTTTCCTCACGCCAACGATTAGTCGTTTATCAATACTCTTGCACAAACATCACCCATCCCTCGGGAAATTACTTCACCAGAGAGGAACGCGGTTTCCTCCAGTATAAACAGGACGATAACCACAACCCAAATCAAATTCATCATGCTGGCGAAGAACAGCAGGAGCGACAGTAATAACCCATACGAAAGTACTGATCTTCCACAAGTGCAGCATGTCAGACGAAGCATTATTTACTAGGAACGTAAGAATGGGTTCCTACCGAATGATTCTGTGCGGCAGCGCGTTGTTGGCGGCCACGAGTAGCAGCGGTTATGCGGTCGATCCCGGACGAACGACTTACGAGCGCCACTGCATCCCGTGCCATTCACCGGGGTGCTAGCCCCCCCCCGGTACCGTGCGTCTCACTGCATTGCGGGGGACCGGTGCCCGGTTGCGCGAGAGGCGCCGTGACCTATCGAGCGCTTATATCCGCGCTGTGGTCCGTAACGGCCTATTCGAGATGCCACCCATGCGCCCGACCGAGGTTAGCGATGCGGAACTCGATGCGCTGATCCACTTTCTCGGCACTGCACCCTAAAAGATACTCGACAACTATTCGCCCTTCTGTTCGCTCGGGAAAGTAAATTTAAAAGACGAGCCAACACCGTCAAGAAGCATTAGGAGCACTACAACAATTTTCACTCCCTCATAAATATTTCCTGCCACCATGCATCAGGCACTCTCTCTCACCGCAAAACTTTAAAACCTTACACTAAAGTTCGCACCAAAATTTCTTCCCGGCAATGACACTTCATCTTTTACAAAGGAGGCATGGTTTCTAGCCACATGATCAAGAATATTGTTAACAAACACTGACACTTTTAATTTATTTCCGGCATTAAATTGAAATGTTTTCGTAAGTTTAAAATCCAACATCTCATAACCATTTGTCGGTGTCTCATCCACCGCAACATCTTGTTGTTTTTCAACATCCTTTAAAAGGAATCCTATTTTAAAAGTCTTTGAAGCGTAAGAGACAGAGTAAATATTTCGGGGCGGAACTATTCGCGGGATATTATTACTACCTTTAAACTTTCCTCTAACTGAATCGCGGGAGAAAGACAAAGTTAAATCGCCTCTCGCTAATTCAAAAACTTTCCCTACCTCAACCTCGTACCCCTCAAACCGAGCATCCTGTTGCAAGTAACTCGCAAAAATAAGATCTTCATGGGGTCCGTCAGCATCGTGTTCTTCATCACGAAGGTAGATATATTTATCTACCTCATTTCTATAGTACGCGAGGTACCCAAAAACGCCCTGTCTTTCATAGTTAAGACTTAGATCAATATTATTGGATCTTTCGGTTTCCAAATTGGGGTCGCCTACTTCGAATCTGCCTGTTGCAAGATGTGGACCATTCATGAAAAGTTCAACTGCTGAGGGTGCTCTTTCTACACTTGCAAAACTCAAATGCAAATCAATGAAGTCGTTTATCTCTCTTCCAAAACTTAAAGCAAAACTTGTGTTATTAATATCTTTATCAAAACTTTCTAAGTCTTCTTCGTTACTTAGAGATCCTTTCCTACTTATTCGATCGTGTCTGACGCCGAAATCCACATGCATGAAATCAAAATGTTTGCTCAGATAATAGCCAAAGGTAATTGATTCATCTTCGGTCGGATTCACAAATGCCTCTTCGCCAATGACAGAGACATCTTCCTCAATAAAATTAAGAACAACTTTTTGCGAAAAAAACTCATTTGTTAAATCAAAGATTGCTCCATATTCTATCGCCTCATTCTCGAAGAGGGTCGGGCCCTCTTCGGGGTGATCTACACCGGCATGCTCCTCATCACCTTCAGCGTGTTGTTCAAGCAATGAATAATCGCTATACCTGAAGTAGTAATCTATGCTTTTCAACCATCCGATATCGCGCACATAGGAACCTTCCAGGTTAAAAGCATCAGAATCGGTGGTAGAGAAAATCCGTTCCCCTTCATGGTCGTCCCCTTCATGGTCGTCCCCTTCATGGTCGTCCCCATGAAAAGGAATCCCATATTCACTCTCTACGTTGTTGTAGGAGATACCAAAATACCCCCAGTCCCCAG
>CAZBOQ010000135.1:0-11057 GCA_964493555.1 uncultured Gammaproteobacteria bacterium
GCTTGCCGAGCTAGCCCGGGCCAAACGCATCCCCTGGGGTCTAGTCGGGGAGGCTGCGGCTTTCAAAGAGAAATTCGCGTTGGCGGAAGCTAAATACAGGGCCGCGCGTGCGCTGTGTTATGAGGCCTGGAATGATTTGGATGAAGCCATGGCGCGTGATGAGTATCCTTCGCTGGAACAGATAGCGCTGATCCGTTTGGCAATGCGTTATCTGCACGATGTTCTTTCTGAAGTAACGACTTTTGCGCATCGCTCCGGTGGGGGCGTGAGCCTGCGCCCCAGCGTCCTGCAGCGATGTTACCGGGATTTACATGCGGGCACTCAGCACATCCTGTTGTCGGAACAAATCGCCGAGGATTGCGGGACAGTGTTGTTGGGGATGGCTGAAGAGGGAGCTGGATGGTCGGTGATCGGTCTCAAGTAGCCGACACGCTAACCACGAGGCCGGTTCGCCCGGTTGACGCAGCCAGTCTGATCATCGTCCGTTGCGGCTCCAGCGGCGTAGAAGTCTTGATGGGACGACGTCCAGAGAATGCACGCTTCGCCGCTGGCGTATACGTTTTCCCGGGTGGCAAAGTAGAGCGCGCCGACTTTAAGGCGAAAGCAACTGGTGCCCTCAAGCGGGGTATCGTTGGTAAACTTGCTGTTGCCGCATCTCGTCAGCGCGCGAGCGCTTTCGCCAAGGCGGCCGTTCGGGAAGCCTATGAAGAAACGGGCTTATTGCTCGGCGCGCCGGGTGATGTAGGCGATGTTAATAACGCGTCCTGGTCGGAGATAAGACGCAAAGGCCTTGCACCGGCGCTGGGTAAAATGGATTATGTTGGACGGGCTATTACTTACGCGCGCAGTCCGATCCGATTTCACGCAAGGTTCTTTTGTACCGAAGCGAAGCACGTCAGCGGGGAGATCCGAGGCAATGGTGAATTGGAGGATCTCGACTGGCATCCCGTTGGTAAAGCACTGTCGCTGCCGATCTTCGATGTTACTGAGTTCATTTTGAGCGAACTGCGTCGCCACCTGAAAAAACCATCACGCCGAAAACCGGTGTTGAGTTATAGGAAGGGGATAGTGCAGGTTGACTATCGTTAAGTTTCCTTCAGCTTTGACCTCTCGCATTGGAACCCGGGCGAGCGTGAAGGCTCCGAATTCTGATCCGTTATTGACGTCAGCGTTATGATCACAGACTATCAGTGGATGGTCGGAACCATGGCCAAACGAAACATTGCATTGTTGCTGCTCGTCGTATTTACGGCGTGTGGTTCAGACGACGAGCCACTGGTGTCCGACTCGCCCGCTGAGTTGGGGGCCGATGAGCATACTAGCGCAGTCGCGTTAGTCGAGATTCCGCCGACCTATTTGGATGGTGGGGGCGCGGTAACCGCGCCTTTGCCTCTTGAGCAAGTCGGTCATGTCGAACAGGTTCCCGCGGAGCCGCAACCGCATTGGGTGTGGGTAAGTGACCAGAACTTTGGGTCTATGCCCGACGGACGGGCGGTCCTAGTTGACGGTGACTCCGGTCGAGTATTCGGCATGTTGAACACCGGTTATGCCTTCATTGCGCTGACGCTGCCATCCAGTTATCACGAGATCTATTCTGCCGAGACATATTATTCACGTACGACACGTGGAGAACGCACTGACGTCGTTTCCATTTACGATCCGGTCGATTTAACGCCGAAGGCTGAGATTGTTATCCCACCTAAACGCGCTTCGTCGATACCGGTAATGGACAGTGCAACCCTGACCGATGACGGTCAATACATGGCTGTCTTTAATATGACGCCCGGCACGTCGTTGAGTATCGTTGATGTTAAAACACGCCAATTTGTCGGCGAGATACCGTTGAATGGATGTACGATGGTGTGGCCAGCTGGAACGAGGCGCTATTTTACGATGTGTTCCGACGGTTCGATGCGCCTTATCACCATCGATGATGACGGCAAGCTGACGGGTACGATACAGAGTAGGCCGTTTTTTGCGGTACTAGAGGATCCTGTCACGGAAAAGCCAGTGCGCTACGGAGAAAAATGGGTATTCGTTTCGTTCCGAGGCCTAGTTCATGAGGCGGATCTCTCCGGTGAGATACCGACCTTCGCCGATCCGTGGAACTTGTTACAAGACGCGGATGCGTTAGACTCCTGGCGTCCCGGCGGTATGCAACATCTAGCGATGCACGAACCCAGCGGTAGGCTTTTTTCCCTGATGCACGAGGGGGGGGGAGGCACGCACCAGGCTCCGGGGAACGAGGTTTGGGTTTATGATCTGGCGACACGCGAGCGAGTGCAACGTATCGAACTCCAAGAGCCTGCAATGTCTATACAGGTTAGCCGCGACACGGCACCGCTCATGTTCACCGTGAACGTTACATCCAGGGCCTTACAAGTCTACGACGCGAATGATGGTCGACACCTTCGAACCGTTGAAGAAGTGAGTCTTACGCCGTGTTTACTACAGCTACCCTGGAGCCCGGCACTATGATGAAACTGTTAGACCGGTGGATGCAAAGCTCAGCACGGCATCTCGCACATCACACGTCGAGGCGGAGCGTATTGCGGAAACTTGGGATTGCGATGTTGGGTGCGGCAACTGTGCCACTGTTGCCAGTGGCACGTGCAGGGAGGGAACCTGGGCCGGACGAAAGCAGTTTGCCCGGCGACCTCGGGGATCCGACCAAATGCGAATATTGGCGCAACTGCGCCACGGATGGATTCCTCTGCAGCTGCTGCGGTGGGACGCAGGTGAGCTGTCCGCCGGGCACTGAAATGTCTCCTATCACTTGGATCGGTACTTGTATGAATCCGGGAGACGGCCGGGAATACGTAATTTCATATAACGATTGCTGCGGTAAAAGCACTTGCAATCGTTGCTTTTGCGGTCGTGATGAGGATGACATGCCCAATTACTATCCAGCGAGAACGAATGATATCGTTTGGTGTATGGGCACCACCAACAACGTCTATCATTGCACAACTACTATCGTTGTTGGAGTTGCAACCGAATTGTAGTTGTACCAGGTTCGAGGTGACTATGCGGAAAATATCGATCATCGGTGGCGGGCAGTGCGGCCTACAAATCGCGTTAGGTCTGGCGCAGAAGGGCTACGACATAACGGTAGTAAACGATCGCACGCCTGAGGAAGTCTACAACGGCCCGATCATGTCCAGCCAGTCGATGTTCCATACAGCACTGCAGAACGAGCGCGATGTGGAAATAAATTACTGGGAAGACCAATGCGCAATCGTCGAAGGCGTTCAATTCAGCATCGTCAATGAACAAGGTGGTAGGGACATTCATTGGGTTGCAAAGTTGGATAACTACAATCAGTCGGTGGACCAACGCGTTAAGTTTGCTGGTTGGCTAGAAAAATTACCGGAGTTCGGCGGCAAGCTACTTATCAAGAAAGCTTCCATCGCGGACGTGGATGAGCTGGCCGAATCCTCGGATCTGGTGTTAGTCGCTAGTGGCAAAGGAGAGATTGGCCGAATTTTCGAGCGCGACGACGAAAAATCGGAATTCGATAAGCCCCAGCGCGCGCTCGCGCTTTCCTACGTCAAGAATATGAAGCCGTCTCCCGATTTCCATCGGGTCAGTTTTAATGTGATTCCGGGGGTTGGGGAGTATTTCGTTTTTCCCGCGCTTACCATCAACGGGATCGACTGCGAAATCATGGTGATGGAGGGTCTACCTGGTGGCCCGATGGACCAGTGTTGGCAAGATGCAGACACGCCGGAGAAACATCTAGCTGCAAGTAAATGGATCGTCGATACCTATCTGCCCTGGGAATCCGCGCGCTGCCAGGATATTCAGCTGACCGATGACAACGGTATCCTGAAGGGCCGATTTCCGCCGACTGTGCGTAAACCTATTGTCAGGTTGCCTTCAGGCCGCGTCGTTATGGGTATTGGCGATGCGGTGGTGTTGAACGATCCACTTACGGGTCAGGGCTCTAACAACGCTAGTAAATGTGCGAGAGTTGTTTACGACTCAATATTGAACCATGGCGATCAGGCGTTTGATGAAGCATGGATGCAACAGACTTTCGATGAATATTGGGACTACGTACGATGGTGTACCTCCTGGACAAACACTCTGCTACGCCCGCCCACACAAGCTACCCAGAAAATCTTGAAAGCCGCTACCGAACATCAGGAAATGGCTGATTTGTTTGCCAACGGTTTCGATAATTCACGCGACTATATTCCGTGGTTTTTTGACGAGTATGAAGCAGATAAAATAATCGCAGCGTTCGCTGGTGGCGCTAGGCGGGCTGATCTGGCGGCATGGAGGTTTAACTGATGGAAGTTGCAGTATTGGGCGGTGGACATGGCTGTTATGCCGCAGCCGCGGAGATGTCTGAGCGCGGTCATAACGTACGATTCTGGCGGCGTGATGCTAAGGCTTTTGCACCCGTTCTGGAGACTCGCGCGATTGCCGTAATTGATTACAAAGGCACGCGTGAGGTCGTTATCGGACAAGTAACCACCGATCTAGCCGAGGCAGTGCATGGTGCCCAGTTGTTGGTGATGCCGTTACCGGCACACACCCATGAAGCATTGGCGCCACGATTGGCACCGCTGTTGGAAGACGGCCAAGTTGCTTTCCTGCCGCCGGGAACCTTCGGCTCATATATCTTTGCGCGTGCCATGGCGGATGCTGGGAATACGGCGGACGTGAGTTTCGCCGAGACCGGCACGCTGCCCTATCTGGTACGTAAACGTGATATGCGTACGATCGCGATCAGCGTGTACGCAACACGGCTGCCCACCGGCGTTTTTCCTGCGCGAAATACTGAATATGCTTTTTCGATTCTCGAACAAGCGTACCCAGCGGTGGAGCGCATCGAAGACGCTCTTAGTGGTGCACTAATGAATGCCGGAGCGGTTATCCATACGCCAGTCATCATGATGAATGCAGGACCTCTTCAGCATTTCGATAAATGGGACATCCATAATGAAGGTACTCAACCGGCAACCCGGGCGGTCACCGATGCGTTAGATGCTGAGCGGATTGCTGTTCGCGAGGCCCTGGGATACGGCGAACCGCACTTTCCACTCGTGAATCACTACTCGGACGATGGGGAGGAGTGGATGTACGGACGTGATTCACACAAGCGCCTGACCGATAGTGGCGATTGGCGCGAGCACATCGATCTTCATCATCACCGGTATATGACCGAAGATGGTGAATTGGGCCTTGCGTTGATAGTTTCCTGTGCCGACTATTCTGGTGTTTCGGTGCCGGTGGCCGAAGGATTCCTGGCGATGGAATCGGCTATCGTCGGACGCAATTTTCGTGAAACCGGGCGTACCTTGGAAAAGCTCGGACTTGCAGAACTCGATCCTGCGGCGCTTAAGGCGCTACTGCACGACGGCCTGAACTAAAATGACGGCAATGGCCAACGTGCCGTGCAGGGTAGTGGCGGTTGGTGTGGGAAGGATGGGGCGGGGTATTGCTCACATGTTTGCCTATGCGGGTTACCCGGTTACTTTGCTCGATATGAAGGAACGGGATAGCGGAACGTTCGAAGCATTGGTGGGCGAGGCCAGGGCCGAGATCGAATCAACCATGAATTTTCTCGTTTCCCAGGATGTAATGACGTCGGTCCAAGTCGTCCGCGCTTTGCAGTTGATCGAAGTTCGTTCCGCTTCAGAGGCGCCTTCGGTGCTTGCTGATGCCGACGTGGTCCTCGAGGGAGTGCGGGAGACTATCGAGGCAAAAACAGCTGTGTTCGCGCAGATCAGCGAATTGGTCCGGACTGACACGATTATTGCCTCTACCACCTCGAGCATGTTGGTCGACGAGTTGCAGGCGATGGTTACCGCACCCAATCGATTCCTGAATGCTCATTTTTTAAATCCTGCGTATTTGATCCCTCTGGTGGAAGTCAGTGCCAATGAGGTTACTGACGAACAAGTGGGCGAAACAACAATAGATTTACTGAAAGCGATTGGGAAGGTCCCAGTGCGTTGCAGTTCCGTACCTGGCGCCATCATTCCGAGGCTGCAGTCGCTGCTCATGGCAGAGTGTTGCCGCATGGTCGATGAAGGGGTGGCCAGTGCTGCGGAAATCGATAAGGCAATTATGAACGGTTTCGGTCCCCGCTACTCGACAATGGGGGTGATCGAAATCATCGAAAGGGGCCGGGTCGATATTTTTTATTATGCCGGTCATCACCTCGCTAAGGCACTAGGCTCAGAACGCCATGAACCGCCACCGGAAGTCGAACAGATGATGAAAGACGGGCGCCGCGGAATGCGCGAAGGGCAAGGCTATTACGATTTTCGCGATATCGATATCGAAGCGTTTCAACGCGAAAAACTGACGCGTTTTGTTACTTTGCTGAGAGGTTTGGATAAGATCCCAGCGCCTGGGGTTTAGTTTTGCTGTCATCATCGCCAAGGTGGGAACTGAGTAAATTAAGACGCGGTGCTAGAGGCGGCGCACACTAGACTTACATCCAGTTCTTAGGCTGGGGCTTAGGGGGCAAGCGAATCCAGCAGATTAGTTCAGTCCCCCATGCCGCAGATATAGATTTTCAAAACACAGACCCTATGGGGAGAACCAAATGAGCAGACTCAAAGAGCTGACCCCGAATGAGATGACGGCAGACCAACGCGATGTCTATGACGACATTTGTAACGGTCCGCGTGGGCGCTTCCTGGCGCCGTTTCAAGGGCTGTTACGCAGCCCTGCTATTGGCGGTCGCATGCAGGAGATCGGCGCATATCTGCGTTTCGAGTCCGAGATTTCGACCCAGTTGAGAGAAATGGCAACGTTGGTTGTCGTGAGGCATTGGAACTGTCTGTTTGAGTTCCACGCCCATTCAAAGTTTGCTATAGCAGAAGGTTTAAGCGAAACAATCGTCGAAGCGATCGGCAAAAGGCAGAAACCCGATCTCGACACAGAGGAGCAAGAAGTTGTTTATGCCGTCGCCACCGAGCTGCTGACCTTGGGCAAAATAGGTGATAAAACTTATCAGTCTGCGTCTGATCTCTTCAGTGAACAGGTGGTCTTCGAATTGATCGCCACAGTAGGCTATTATTGTATGTTCGCGTTCAATGTGAACGGCTACGAGTTTCCTGCTCCCCCGGACGCAAAATTTCCAGAATGAATCTGACAACGCAATCGCCGGATTGAGGTAGGTTAAATGCGGTTAATTATCGGAATGTCGGGCTCCAGTGGTGTCATTTACGGCATTCGCATGCTGGAGGTGTTGAAGCAACAACCGGACGTTGAGACGCATCTGGTGATGTCGGCGGCGGCGCGCATGAACATTCCCATCGAGACTGACTTCAAACCTCAGGATGTTGATGCGATGGCGGATGTAGTCCACGCGGTTAAGGACATCGCGGCGAACATTTCCAGCGGGTCGTTCCGTACCGACGGAATGATCGTCGCACCGTGTTCGATGAAAACGTTGTCGGCGATCGTTAACTCGTATTCGGATAATCTGGTTGCGCGTTCCGCCGATGTGGTAATGAAGGAGGGACGTCGACTGGTGTTGATGCCGCGCGAGACGCCGCTGCACATCGGGCATACTCGCTTACTGTACGAGGCGGCGCAGATGGGAATAGTGATCGCACCACCGATGCCTGCATTTTACAATCGTCCGGAATCACTGGACGACATTATCAACCACTCCGTAGGGCGGGTGCTTGATTTGTTCGGGGTGGAGCCGGACATTGTCAAGCGCTGGGCAGGTTTGAAGTCTAAAGATTAGTTGTATTAGCTTACCGTTTTTTTGGGACCGACAGCTCAGCCCTATCCCTCTGAGAGAGGACTGGGGTGTTAGCGCTTAGCATTAGCCGCCAAATCATAAGCCGCTTTCGACAGCATCACCGTGTCCACTCCCACTGCGACGAACAACGCGCCGTGCTCTACGTAGTTGCGTGCTAATTCAGGATCTATACACAAGATGCCTGGTGCCTTGCCGGCACTGCGAACACGTTTCAATGCTTTTTCGATGGTTTCTTTTACTTCGGGGTGAGCGGGGTTACCGAGATGCCCCAGCGATGCCGCCAGATCGGCGGGGCCTATGAAGATCGCATCGACGCCATCGACTGCGGCGATATCATCCAGTTGGTCGAGCGCGGCAGCTGATTCGACTTGTAGAATCAGGCAGACTTCTTCGTCGGCGTGTTCGAAATACCCGTCGATACGGTTCCAGCGCGCAGCGCGCGCCAACGCAGTGCCGACGCCACGGTTACCCCGCGGCGGATAGCGCACGGCGGCGACTATGGCTTGGGCTTGCTCGGCGTTTTCCACCATCGGCACTAGCAGTGTTTGGGCACCGATGTCCAGGATCTGTTTGATCACGCTTTGGCGGCCTTCTACCGGGCGTACTACCGGGTGGGAATCGTAGGCGCTCACCGCCTGTAGCTGGGCGAGCACTGTGCGAATATCATTGGGAGCGTGTTCGCCGTCTATTAACAACCAGTCGAATCCTGCACCGGCACAAAGTTCGGCGCTTATCGGATCGGCCAGCCCTAGCCACAGTCCGTACTGGACATGACCTTCTTTTAAGGCCCGTTTAAACGGGTTCGTCATTATTTCCATAGTTGTCTCAGACGAAACGGCAATTGATCTGACCCAGTTCGCCATAGTCAATGCGGAAAGTATCATTCACCCGGATCGCAACCGGACGGGTGAATGAGCCTGACAGTATTATGTGCCCGGGCTCGAGTGCGATATTGTGCGGCGTGAATTTCCTCGCAAGCCAAGCGATACCGTTTGCCGGGTGATCTAGTACGCCAGCCGCAACTCCAGTTTCCTCGATAACGTCGTTACGGTACAGCAGCCCACTCGCCCAGCGTAGATCCATATCCTTCGCGCCGATTGCCTTGCCGCCCATAATAATGCCGGCGTTGGCGGCGTTGTCCGAGATGGTGTCGAACACTTTGCGCGGGCGCCCAGTATCTGGATCGAGGCGGTGTATTCGTGCATCGATTATTTCCACAGCGGGCATTACGCAATCCGTTGCTGTCAGTACATCTTCGATCGTGAGGTTTGCGCCTTGCAATGGTTGTTTCAAGATGAATGCAAGCTCGACCTCCAAGCGTGGCGATATAAACCGTGATAAGGGCACATCGGCGCCGTCATCAAAGAACATATCGTCGAGCAGCGTGCCGTAATCGGGCTCGTCAATCTGTGATGATTGCTGCATGGCGCGGGAGGTCAGACCGATTTTGCGCCCCTTAATGCTGCGCCCTTCGTTGATCTTCATCTTTACCCAGGTATCCTGCACGGCGTAGGCATCCTCCACCGTCATCGCTGGGTGTTGTAGCGAGAGTTGGCGGGTCTGCTCACGGTTTTTCTCCGCCTTATCGATACGTTGCGCTGCAGATTTAATTTCTTGTTCAGACAACATTGGTTTGCCCTATAGAGCGAAGATTTTGCGACCCTACCTCCTCGATCCCGTGGTTCATGCTCGCGTTTAAGCTGTCACCCAGTTTACGGTCTTTCCACTATTGTTGATGATAGGCGCTATTACGAGGTAAACGGCAATTTTTATAATTAGCGTAGTGATGGGAGTCGGAAAGCCACTGGGTTATTCGACGCCCGTTTCCCTGTCTGCTATTGTCCAAAGAATACCCGCTGCTCAAAGTCCGAGCCCAATTATAACCACCAGCGCCGGTAGGGGATCGTTGTTGCGTCCGGAGAGGACGAATGCCAGCAGTGCTGGCTGTATGGTGCCAACCACGCTGCAGATGTCCGGCAGTATGAATGCGCCCAAGCCGCCGTGTGTAAAGTCGCTGCTGATGAAAGTCAATTCCACGACGCCCCAGGGTGAGCGTCGGTACGCGTCTGCGCCGTTGGTCTCAAAGGCCCTGAGCGAGTATGTGTTCGGCGGTGCGCATAGCTAGTGCATGTAAGGTGAAGGTCGGATTGGCGTGTGAGATCGTTGGAAAGAGATTGGGACCTACGGTAAAGAGGTTCGGTACGTCGTGAGTACGCCCGTAGGAATCGGTTACTGAGTTCGCAGGATCGCTTCCCATGATTGTTCCGCCGAGCATGTGGTGCGAGTACGGAGGGCTATGCCATGCTTCTCGTGCGCCCGCCGACTTGGTGACTGCGATACCTTCCTCTTGCACCTGGGCATCGAGCAATCTTCCCTCCGGGGATGCCCGGTAAACCGTGCGTGCCAAGCGCATGCCGTAACGGTCACGCTTTTCCGAAAGTTCGATACGGTTCTCTATTAACGGTAGGTTTTCGCTGGCACCGATCAGCACGGTCAAGCTTCGTGCGGCGCGTTTGAGGAAGGCTTGCAATTCGTGACCAAAAAGATCCGGGCGGGTCATCATGACGCCCAGCAAATCGTTGGGTTTCATAGTAAGGCCGATATGCCAGTGGCGAAGCCCGCTGTGCCCGGAGCGGTCACGAAACTTCGGCAATCGATCGACGCTGTAAAGACTTCCTGCCGAGATGCCGAGATAGCTAGACAGATCTTCGTCGAACAGGCCGTAAACATTCGTGGTCGTGTGGTTGTTGAGGTATTTGCCGATCAAGCCGCTGCTGTTGGCGAGACCGTTGTGGTGTTTGGAGTGGCCCGAGTTTAGCAACATGCGTACGTTTTCAACGGTGAATGCTGCGAGGATGACAACCTTGGCAGTCTGCAAGTGGAAATCCCCGGTTGCATCGACGTATTCAACGCCCACAGCCTTTTTGCCGTGTCTCTCGGTGCGGACGCGGGTAACATGACAGTTGGGACTGAAAACGGCGCCGGCAGCGCGCGCACGTGGTATGTAGGTAACCAGCGGGTTCGCCAGTGCGCCGATAGGGCACCCCGCAAGGCACCAGCCATCGTTTGTGCATCCCGGCCTCCCTTTATAAGGTTGCGAGAGGATGGACACCGGCGCAGGTGATATTTGAATATCGAGTTTCTCAAATCCCTCTGCGATCTTGCTGGCATGGGGAAAAACCTGCATTGGTGGTAACGGGTACGGTGCGCCCGGTGGACGCCAGATTTCGGCTTGCGCATCTCCCGATAGGCCAACCTCGGCTTGAACGGTGTCGTAGTAGGGACGAAGATCGCTGTATTCGAGTGGCCAATCCAATCC
>CAZBOQ010000136.1:0-6993 GCA_964493555.1 uncultured Gammaproteobacteria bacterium
AAAAATATGTTGCCTTTGGCTTTGCTGACGCGTCGCGCCATGGTCATTGCTTCGGCGGCAGCGGTCGCCTCATCCAGTAGCGAGGCGTTGGCAATCTCCATGCCGGTTAGGTCGATGCCGAATTGTTGAAAGCGCAAGAGCGCTTCCAAGCGGCCATGGCTGATCTCGGCTTGATAGGGCGTATATGCGGTGTACCATGCCGGATTCTCGAGGACGGCTCGTTTGATTACCGACGGAGTTATGGTTCCGTAGTACCCCATGCCGATCATTGAGACGAATACCTGGTTGCGATCTCGAATTTTTCCAATCGCGTTCAAAGTGGCGTTTTCGCTGACCGGGCCTGGCAACCGTAACGGCTGTTGGTTCAAAATGTCGCTCGGTACCGTTTCATCGATCAACTCGGAGATCGAAGCAGCCGCAACTATATTCAGCATGGCCTCGATCTGGTTTTGATCTGGACCGATATGCCTAGCAATGAACTCGTCAGAAGGGTCTAATTTGTTCAAGGTTTCCCGAGGTTTTGGAAAAGCAGCCGAAGTCTCGCCTCCTGAAGCTGTTGACATTTATAGGTTACTCAGGAATTTAGCGTAGCCGGCTTCGTCCATCAGTTCTTCTAGTTACTGATCGTTGGACAGACGTACTTTCAAAAACCAGCCATCGCCAGCCGCGTCTTTATTGACGGTTTCTGGTATCTCTGTCAGTTCATCGTTAATCTGAATAACCTCGCCGCTGACCGGTATTTTCACATCGGCTGCGGCTTTCACGGATTCGACAACGGCGATGTCTTCGCCTCGGGTCGCTTCACTACCTACCTCAGGCAACTCGACGTAGACAATGTCTCCCAACTGCTCTTGAGCGTATTCCGTAATGCCTACCGTGGCAATTTCATTTTCATCGAACCGTATCCACTCATGGTCCTCGGTAAATCTTATCTCATCCGTCATTGTTCCCTCCTGACGTATCGTGTTTGAACAAATGGTAATTTCGTTACAGTCGCCGGTATCTGTTTGTTACGCACCCCAACGGTCAATCTGGCCCCGACTGTTGCACAGGAACGCTCAATGTAGGCCATCGCAATTGGCAGTTCCAATTCCGGGCTGAACGTGCCGCTAGTGATTTGACCCACTACCTGGTTATATTCGTCGCACACCTCAGTTCCCTCTCGCGCCACTGCTCGTCCTTCTATGGTGAGTCCACAGCGCACACGCTTCGGACCGTTCTCGAGCTCTGTAAACACTGTTTCCGTGCCCGGGAACCCGCCTCCGCGTATGCCGTTTGGGCGGCGTGCAGGGGCGATTGTCCAGTTGAGCGCTGCCTCTGCTACCGTAGTGTTGCTATCGATGTCATGACCGTAGAGGCACAACCCGGCCTCAAGGCGCAACACATCCCTGGCTCCGAGCCCTGCGGGTTCTAGCGACGGATCTTCCAGCAGCGCCTCAGCAATGCGCAACGCATCACTAGCCGGTAGGGAAATTTCAAATCCATCTTCTCCTGTGTATCCGGACCGCGAGACCCAACAAACGGCTCCCATGATTTCGATTGTGGCCATGCGTAGAAAATAAAGCTCCGCAACATGTGCGTGTCGGGACATGACCTCAGCGGCGAACGGTCCCTGAATAGCCAACAGCGCCCGATCCAATGGTGTAACATGACAATTCTTGCCGGATAACGTCTTTAGCCTGGCGAGATCCGCTTGACGTCGCATGGCATTGAACACCAAGAGATAACTGTCCCCCTGGCGGGCGATGATCAAATCATCTTCAATCCCACCGTGGTCATTAGTGAATACACTGTAGCACTGGGTGCCGTCAGCCAGCCCGATAACATCTGCGGGAACGAGAGTCTCGAGCGCAACACCAGCACCATCTCCCGACAAGCACACCTGTCCCATATGCGAGACGTCGAAAAGGCTTGCTGAAGCGCGTGTGTGACGGTGTTCGTGGATAATCCCATGGGAGAATTGCAGCGGCATTTCATATCCGGCGAAAGGGATCATTTTGGCACCCATACCGTGATGCAGCGCACTGAGAGGAGTGACCTGCAATGCTTCGCTGGCTCCCGACATAAGGGGATACTAGTGGAGTGTAATAATACGTTCAAATTAGAATAAGATAGATATAAATATAATACTATAAATCAGTAATATATATATTTATTCTAATGTTATCTCTACACTATGTTGGGGTTCATCTGAGGAGAATAATGGAGATGCTTAAACTCGCGTTTATCGGCTTAGGAGTCATGGGGTATCCCATGGCTGGGCACCTAGCCACGGCTGGCCACACAGTTTCTGTTTACAACCGCACCGAAAATAAAGCGGACCGGTGGTGTACTCAATTTTCCGGCACTAAAGCAAATACGCCTGCTGAAGCGGCAAGGGGGGTAGACGTAGCTTTTAGTTGTGTCGGAGACGACGATGATCTTCGCGCAGTCGTGTTAGGTGACGACGGAATATTCGCTGGCCTACTCGCCGGTGCGGTCCTGGTCGATCTCAGCACGACTTCGTCCGAAGTCGCGCGAGAGCTGGCGGCGGTGGGTGCTGAAAGTGATTTTGGTTTCGTTGATGCACCGGTCTCCGGTGGTCAGATCGGTGCAGAAGACGGAACGTTGACGATAATGTGCGGCGCGGACCCGGAACAATTCCGAAAGGTACAACCGGTGATCGCCAGTTACGCCAAAACTTCCGTTCTGATGGGTGAGGTCGGTTCGGGACAGCTCACGAAAATGGTTAATCAGATCTGTATCGCAGGTTTAGTGCAGGCCCTGGCCGAAGGTATAAATTTCGGTATCAAGGCCGGCTTGGATATGGAAAAGGTAATCGATGTAATCTCGAAAGGCGCCGCCCAGTCATGGCAGATGGATAATCGCGCTGGAACAATGTGTAATAATTCGTTCGATTTTGGTTTTGCGGTGGACTGGATGCGAAAAGACTTAGGTATTGCTTTCGTCGCAGCTAACAAGTATGCAGCACGACTTCCGGTAGCGGTATTGGTTGATCAGTTTTACGCCCAGTTGCAGGAGCAGGGCGGGCAGCGTTGGGACACGTCCAGTTTAATCCATTTACTGTCCCAGAGTTGAAACGAATCTAACTGTAATAGAGACTGTTAACAACGGTCTGCTGGTTATTTGCCGAGGGGGGGCGAGGGTGAGAATTACACGGATGTGCAAGCTGACAATAATACAGTTTGGCGACACCAAACGAGCATATTCGACGAACGCAAAGTTGTCTGATTCGATATCAAACAGGAAATCGCACCGATTTTTCGAAAATGAATGACTCCCTCCCACTAATCGGCGCACCTGATGTCATTCTTCGTGGGGGACCGGAGGAACGGGGCGCGTTACACGGCAGTGAATTGCTGGAAAAGATCGAAGGTGTTGTCGACTTTTATGGCGACTATATTGGCCTGCGCGAGGCTGAAGTGTTCGTGGCCGCTCGCCACTTCAAAAGTGTGATCCAGGAATTCTCCGTCGATTACGTCCGTGAAATTGAAGCCTTGGCGGATGCGGCTCAGATAAATCCACTTTGGATTTATGCAGTAAATTCACGCAGCGAAATCACAGAACTCGGACAAAACGAATGCACAGCCTTATTTTTCCCGCGCACTGGACTATTAGCTCAGAATTGGGACTGGTTCGCACCGGTCGAAAATCTAATGGTCATTGTTCGCATAGAACTAGCCGAAAATCATTCGATTCTCATGATGACCGAACCCGGCATTATCGGTAAAATCGGATTGAACTCAGCCGGGCTAGGCGTGTGTTTGAATTTTCTAACGGATCCGAGGACGCGACGCGGTCTGCCTATTCACATTCTTATGCGGGCGCTTTTGGAGGCTAATTCCCTACTGGACATTAAACAGGATATTGAACGCGCTGGTATTGGTCGCAGTGGCAACTTACTGATCGGCGCGGCCGGGGGTAACGGTATTGACGTTGAGTTCCGCACAGACTGCAGCTATGAATTTCCTGTCGATAACAGCATTTTTCTGCACACTAACCATTACTTGGGCTGCGATCTGGCTACCGGTACGCTAGAACAACAAGAGAACACTCTACAGCGGTTCTCCCACGCACGGCGGCTTGCCACCAGCGTTCGGGAACAATCGTTCGAGGAATTGAACGACATCCTTTCGGACTGTTCCGATTCCGAGCATCCAATCTGCGCGCCTTATCGCGAGCGCGATGGCATCGGGATACTAGGGACGATCTGCACTTTGATAATGGATCTTCCCACCCGGACCATGCATCTGCGCAAAGGCAGTGATCCGAGCCGTGACTACCAAATCTATCCTATCTAGGGAAATTATGCTTCGGAAACGCAGAAATTGACTTCCGTGAGGATATATTCTGATCAGCGCATTTTCGAATCTTCCCGTTCCTTCAAAGACTGTGACGAAGTTCACGAGTTGGTCCGATGATTAAAGCATACAGCGCAAGAGGTTGTCTGTTTGTAGCTTTTGTGACGTTGCTAACGTCCGACCATGCATCTGCCATTTTCGCTGCCGGAACTAACGCTCGAAGTATCGAGCATGATGGTCGTTCACGGTTCTACAATGTCTATGTGCCACCCGGACACGATCGCACTGAACCCCTACCATTGGTTGTCGATTTGCACGGTTATACCTCAACCAAAGAGGAACAGCAGCGAATTTCCGGGTGGCAACAAAAGGCGGACCGTGAGGGTTTCTTTGTCGCTTTCCCCGATGGCGTTCAGTTTAGTTGGAACGCTAAGGTGTGTTGCGGGGACGCTGTCATCAGTGGAGTTAATGATGTTGGATTCATCGTGGATATGGTGGCTGCTATAGAACTAGAGGGTGGTTTGGACGGAAGTAGAATTTACGCGACTGGTCTTTCGAACGGTGGGGCAATGACACATCGACTAGCCTGTGAGGCCGCTGATACTTTCGCAGCGGTAGCACCGATTGCGTTCCCAGTCCCATACATAGATTTTAACAGCGAATGCACTCCACTTCGTTCGATACCTGTACTTCTTTTTATGGGCCTAACGGACGCGATCATTCCGTACGCAAATGGACCGTTCGGAGACGCTGTGGAGAGTTTTAATGCTTGGCGGGCAAAACAGGCGTGTGGAGTTGAGCCTCCAGAAGAACGGCTTTCGGTGGGAGGTAGTTTTTGCGAACTTGATCGAACCTGCGCAGCAAACACATCCCAGGTTGGGCTTTGTAGTGTACGGGGTAGTCCTTTCGTTCTGGGAAGTACTGGAGATCCCACTGGGGTAGTGCTACTAAACGGACATATTCTCTATCTCAATGACGACAACGTCGTCTTACCGGATCTGATTTGGGACTTTTTCCAGAATCAAAGCCTGGGAGCAAGCGCAGTGACCGAGAAGCCACTTGACACGATATTTCAGCTTCTATTGCTGGAGGACTAGAACAGCAACGCGACATGCAGTTCAAGACTTTGCCCGCGCGAAGAGCTAAACCGAGGTAGGAGCTTGCGGCGAAGGCGCTCCGTCATTTCGAAATAATCTCATTGTCACCAATACTCAAGGACCACTTTCTTGTACTACCTTGGTTGCGAAACGGGGAGCAAACTTAAAGACGTTATCATCGCAGATATCGATGCAACGACCGCAGTTCGTGCAGTCGCCGGAGGTGATCACCGGTGAGTCGCTCCCTTTTAGTCCCGGGATGATGACATGGGGTTCCGGGCAGACTCGGAAGCAATCGCCACAATCAGTGCATGCACCACGTTTGTAGGCACTGATGCGTACTATGGATAGGCTACCAAGGAGACCATAAAACGCACCAACTGGACACATGTGGCTACACCAACCACGGCGACTCACCAAGAGATCAAACAGAAACACCGCCATTATCATTACCCATGCCAGCCCCATACCATAGACTAGGCCGCGGTGGACCATGGTGATCGGGTTGACGAGCTCCCATGCAATAGTCGACGTAATTGCTGATACGGCAACTGCGATCATCATGACCCAAAGACGGTAGCTCCTACGCGGTTGCCAGCCCGCTGGAATGCGAAGCTTAACGCGTAACCAGTGCGCTAGATCGGTAATGATGTTGATAGGACAAACCCAAGAACAATAAACCCGTCCACCCACTAGAAAATAAAAGACAGCGACCGTGAGCGCACCAATTAAGCCGATCCGGTTGAAAATATGCCCCGAGGCAAAAGACTGAATAAAGATGAAGGGATCGCTCAGAGAGAGCGTGTTGAGTGTAATGCTGGAGGCCAGATTACCTTTCACCCACCAAATGCCGTACCAAGGACCTAGCAAAAACACGATAAGGAGGGAAAACTGGGATAACCGGCGCGCAATAAGCCATTTGTTTCGTCGCAAAAGAGACCGTTTGATTAATTGCGGTGGAGGCGGGGTTATCACACTAGTCCGATATCGTGGTTGACCAAATCTCGCGGTAATACTTTGATTGAGGCGTCTGGCGTAATGCAATCACTTTCGCACATTCCGCAACCAGTACAGTGCTCACGATAGACGGTGGGAACGAAAAAAACCCGGCCGTGTTCGATTTTCATCACCATACTGATAGCTTCGTCTCTGATGGGGCAGGCGAGATAACAAGCCTGGCAGTTGCCTTGCCCTGTGACGCTGTAACAGGTGTCGTCACCCGTTAACACGGCGACACCCATATTCGCCTCCCTGATGTCGGCAAGCTCTTTACTCAAGGCGTCGGTTGGACAGGCTGCGACGCAGGGAATGTCTTCGCACATTTCACAGGGAACATCACGGGCAACGAAGTAAGGGGTGCCCGTAGCAACCTGATCGCCCAGCTCGGCGAGCTTGAGTGTGCCATACGGACAATCGCGTACACAAAGCCCACAGCGCACACAGGCACCAAGGAAATCTTCCTCCGAAATTGTACCGGGCGGGCGCAATGCATACACCGGTAGAGATTTGGACTGCTCGGAGTAGCCGCCAAGCAGGAGTCCGAGTAGGCTGGCGCTACCGGCCGCCTGTGCGCAGCGTCCAACAAACTGTCTACG
>CAZBOQ010000137.1:0-12356 GCA_964493555.1 uncultured Gammaproteobacteria bacterium
AGCATAGAATCCGCTGCGCTTCGAAGGCATTTCCCATCCCGCCATGCCTTCGTCGACGAACGATGAGACCCATTTGATTACTTGTGCGTCGATCGTTGCGACAGTGGACGAGCCCGTTAGCTCGTCAATCCAATCGCTGAGTGTGCGGCGGAACGGCAGCGCGATTTTAGCGATGTCGCTGTTATCGGCGGCTTTATCGTGCTCGGCGAGGCGCGGATCCAATAAGCCGAGCGCGGACAGCACGTGTCGCCAAAGCTCGCCGAGATCGACGTCCGTCGAAGCATTGGCGCGCGGTCGCAACACCGCGTCCTCATTCGCAAATTGCAATTCGAAGAGCGCCGGTTGGAGCACATCGATTCCATGCAGTAAGTGAATCCGGTGAACTTCGGCTGCTGAAATCGTCCGGGACGCGAGCGAGATCGACTCATCGTTCTTCGGACCAACGCGCACGAGGGCGCGATCGACACTGCGTTCTTTGATGCGCCCGGTCTCGTAGCAGCTGCGGTATTCCTTGATCGGCAAATATCCTTCAGCGCCGAACAGGTGTTTTGCCTGCCGCATGGCCTCGTCGAACGCAAGGTGCTCGAGGCCTTGGAGCGGGTTGTGAGACACGAACCCCTTCATTGGCCAGAACTGAGAGACCGGTTCAACGGCCTCCTCGATCTGGTGGCGGAGTGTACTCGTTTCGCCCATCGTTAGCCCGAGGCTTTCAGTGCGGCCAGGGGATGAGCGGATAGCGGCTGATGCCTGTCGATTCCAACGACCGAGAGTTCGCGATCGCTTTCCTCGAACTCCCTCCCGAGCACATCCAGATTCGCCATGACAGTGTGGTCAACGAACTTCGTGCCGGACAGATCGATGATAACTTTCTTGGAAGTCTGGCGATCGATACACCGCTTGAGAGAGATCCAGGTACTGAAGACAGCCGATTTATTTACCGTGATCGTCGCCGCTTCGCTCTTACCGTCCGTGACTTCCAGATTGGACTTGAACAGCGAGCCTATTGGCGTGCCGTTCAAGACATGAATTATGGCCTTCACCAGAATACCAATCCCGATGCCGACAAGCAGATCGGTCGCGAGGACGCCGAGGATTGTGGACACGAACACGATTAGCTGCTCACGTCCCACGTGGTACATGTGTATGAACTCCTGGGGTGAGGCCAGCCTAAAGCCTGTAAACACCAGCATCGCCGCAAGTGCGGCGAGTGGAATCCGAGCGATAAGAGAGGGGACGAGTGCAACAAAGGCGAGCAAAAAGATGCCGTGGAACATATTGGCGAAGCGTGTACGTGCGCCGTTATCGATGTTCGCTTTGCTTCGTACAATCTCGGAAATCATCGGTAGCCCACCGATAAACGCGGCAACAGTGTTGCCGATACCTACCGCGAGGAGATCTTTGTCGAGGTTCGTTTTTCGGCGCCACGGATCAATCTGATCAACGGCCTTTGCGCTTAAGAGCGACTCAAGACTTCCTATAAGCGAAAACATCACGATGTATTTGATGCCAACCATCGTGAATATGCCGGAGAAATCTGGGAACACCAGCGCACTGAACATATTGTTTGGAACGTCTACGAGGAAGCGCGGCCCGAGCCCATGGTCCTGGCCAGCGAATGAAATTATATGGTCGCGGCCGATATCGAAATACATCCCGAGCGGCACCGCAATCAGGAGAACAACCATAGGAGCAGGAATGATTTTCAATTTCGGATTCTTAATGAATGTGAAGCCGATCATGATAGCCAGACTGATGCCACCAATAAGACCAATGACGGGATTCATTTCCATGAAATAGTTAGGTATCGCTGCGAGCCGTTCTAGCGGAGCCCCCTCACCCTGAACGCCAAGCATGATTGGAACTTGTGTCGCGATGACGAGTACACCGATTGATGCGAGCAGACCGTGGACCGCCGCGGTCGGAAAGAATTCACCAAGAATTCCCGACCGGAAGACGCCAAGAAATATCTGGATTATGCCCGCGGCTACTCCGACGCCTAGCGCCAGGCGATAGGCGTGCATGTCGGCAGCGACATCCGTGCCGCCGGTGAACCCGAACTCGGTAACACAGCCGAGTGCAATCACAATGAGCCCAGCGGCCGGCCCCTTGATGGTCAGCTCCGAGTTGCTGATGAAGGCGGACATTATTCCACCAACAATCGCCGTGAAAACGCCAGCGATTGCGGGGTAACCGCACGCAAGCGAGATGGCGAGACACAAAGGAAGTGCGATGAGAAACACCAAAAACCCGGACTGCGCGTCGGCTTTCCAGTTGCGCCCCAGGCCGTCCAGAGTTCCCTGCGGAATGTCTTGTGTATCAGTTGTCATATCATCCTTCTTATATATCTAATGAGCTCGGTATCGAATCAATGGAAACCGCGAAGAACCCGCACAAATAGATGGGTTCGTGGGCTGCGAAGCAGGTAGGATTTAATCGGGTTTAGTTTGGTTATCCTGATCTTGGTCAGTGCTCTTACTCTCTGTGGGTTCCGGTCATCGGCACATCCAGCGAACCGTCTTAGACCGCGCGGTCCAACTCCTAGGCACGAAAATTATATTCATCTTCGGGTCGAAGGCAAGCATTGCGTAACCGCGAATTAAGGTCAGCGGAGCATCAGGCGTTTGAGGATCCAGTCCCGGAAAGAGTATTGGCAAGTTAACTGTCACGAGCCAGAGCACCCGTGTCGACTCACGGTTTTTCTGCCCAATTATCGGTGGACTGAAACGTATCACGGATCGCCTCGGCGCTCGCCTCTTCATGGGGGGTCGCCACCTTCATGTTAATAATCAGTTCGTAATAAAGGTGTCATATTTGTAATCCACTATCCGTTTGCAAAATAACGAACGATAATATGGCGCAGGAGGATTTACTATGGGTATGCGAGTACGTGGAATTGCGATGGCTGTCCTAATGGGCGTGTTTTCAACAGGTTATATTCCGCTAGCCATGGCAGAGTCATCTGCTGAGCTCAATAAGCTGCAGGATGAAAAGGGCATTCTTACCCCGGAAGAAGCAGCACCATTAATCGCGACACGCGAAAAATCTCCTGTTGTAGCGGAAAACAAAAGCCCCTCACTGGAAGTCGGGAAAAAGGGTGTTGTCGTAACATCCGCTGAGAAAGACTTTTCAATGCAAATCGGTGGTCGTTTACATGCTGATGCTTTTAACCATGTCGATGACGGGCTGGCCAGCGGCAGTAAACCAGTAGATGGCACCGAGATTCGCAGGGCTCGTATGTACCTGAAAGGTGTTGCTCATAAAGAATTTAAATACATGATCGAAGCGGATTTCGCAGGCAACAAATTGAGCGTTAAGGACTTGTTTTTAAGCTACGCCGGGTTCGATGCGCCACTTGAATTAACCGTGGGTAATCAGAAGCACGCCATGAGTATGGAAGTGCAGGAAAGCACCAACGATATTATGTTTACAGAGCGCTCGCTCGTATACGCTTTAACCCTACCCAATTTCGACCGGGCCATTGGTTTGAATTTGAAAGCCAAAGGAGAAAACTGGAACTTGCAGGGCGGTGTTTATGGTGACGCCGTATCAAGTGGCACATCAAATACCAATGAAGGATATGGTCTGGGTATTCGTGGTACTTATGCGCCGGTTATGGAAAAAGACCGGGTTTTACATTTGGGTGCTAATTTCGGTGTGCGCACGACCAGCGATGATAACGAGGCGAATACCAAATCAGCTGCATTCGCCTATGAAACAACTAACGGCTCAGATTTAAGATTACTGAATACAGGTACGATAGCCGGTATTGACAATACGCAAATCGCGATCGTCGAGTTATCAGCCATGTATGGTCCTTTGTCTTTTCAGAGTGAGTTTGCAAAGACCAAAGTGGATAGGAACATAGGTTCCAATCTCGATTTCTACGGTTTTTATACTCAATTAGGTTATTCACTAACCGGCGAATCTCGTACCTACAAGGGTTCCGATGGTGAATTCAAACGCTTGAAGCCTGCCAGACCCTTTAGCCTGAGTAATGGTAGCTGGGGCGCATGGGAAGTGGCGGCACGCTATGACGAGGTGGATCTCGAGGACGATAACGTTTTCGGTGGTGACGGTAAGCGAATATCCCTGGCCCTTAACTGGTACCTGAACGATAACATGCGACTCATGGCCAATTATTCCAGAACCTTCGATATCGAAAATGGTCCTGTTGTTAAGACGGATGGGTCAAGCGCAGACGACGTTGATCTGATTACATTTCGAACTCAATGGGCCTTTTAAAACTGTTTGAATAAGTGACGCTCAGAAACCCGTCTCTAATTGACGGGCTTTTTTAGGTCAAAGAGAATAACTGTGCCGTAGCATACATTCGGGAATTGAGTCGCGAGAGCCGATTGGTGCACAACTGACTCAACCCAAATCACTAAATATACTCTGTGCGGAGGAATGCATGGTAGAGCTTAGGCTAGTGACAACGCCTGATCAAAACGAGGCACAATACGGGTCCACTTTTTCAGGAGACGTGGACAACTTTTCTGTGTATTTAAAACGCCTTTGTGCTGCTTCGTCAGTGCGCTTTCTCTCATCGACGGAAATGCAGGATCATCGACCCAGCTGAGGACAATAGTCCATACCGCTCGGAGAACAGCCCCCAGTCACCTGCAATAGTTCTACGAAAGCACTATCATTCACGAGAAACCAAACTGGTGGCGTATGCAAGACAAATTGCAGCAGTACTTGGAGACCGCAGAACTGGCGGTGCTATTGCCGACCGTTGCCCATTTGTCCGGTGATTTTTCCCTCCTGCGGCCGCAATGGCGGCCGTCGATCGCCTTCCTAGGATGCAAATGTTCAATGACGCCGGGGCAGGAGAAAGAGGCGCGCACATTGTGCACGCAAAAGCTCGAGGCGTTCTTTGCCGCGGGACATGAGATCCCTCCCGCAGTTACTTATGATCAGCTCAGCACTATCGGCCGCTGGATGGCGGGCGACCAGTTCGATCCGATATTGCCCTTCATCGCGGAAGAGTGCGTAACGGAGGAACTCGATCGGCGGAAACCTCGCTGGAACAAAAACAATATTGCTCCCGAGCGACCATTTCATGTCACGATCATCGGCGCTGGGTTCAGCGGCCTCGTCGTTGGTTTCCGGCTTAAACAGGCAGGTGTGCCTTTCACCATTTACGAGAAAAATGCCGACGTTGGGGGAACCTGGTGGGAGAACACCTATCCGGGTAGCCGCTGCGACCTCACCAGCTTCACTTACAGCTTGGCCTTCAAGCGGCACACATGGCCTGAGGTCTTCTCGGCTCAGCCCGATATCCTCGCTTACATGCAGGAATGCGCCCGTGAGTGCGGGCTGTACGAGCACATCCGATTCAACAACGAAGTTTCGCAAGCTACTTGGAACGAGAACCGTGGCGGTTGGGAACTCGACGTTGAGACAGAAACTGGATCCGAGCGCGTTTTCTCCAACGTCACTGTCTTCGGAGTGGGCCAGCTCAATCGGCCGCGCCTGCCTGACGTTCCGGGCATCGATAGTTTTGCGGGCCCGTCATTTCATTCTGCACGCTGGGATCATGCCCTGGACTTGACCGGCAAGCGCGTCGCAGTTATTGGTACCGGCGCGAGTTCTGTGCAGTTTACGCCGCACGTCGCCACACAGGCGGAGCATCTCACACTCTTCGGACGCAGCACCGCCTGGTTCATTCCAACGCCAGATCTACATGATGCTGTCGCGGAGGATGAAAAATGGCTGCTCGATAACCTGCCGCATTATTCCATGTGGAAACGCGCTGGGCTCGTTACCTCCATAGCCATCGGCGTACTTGATGAATGCGTGGTCGACCCGGACTATCCACCGCCCGAACGCGCCGTCTCGGCCAAGAATGAAGAACTGCGCACACAACTGGCTGGCTGGCAGGAGGCGAATATCGCAGACTGTCCTGAACTGCGCGACGTGGTGATCCCCGACTCTCCTGTCGGCGCCAAGCGCTTGGTCCGTGACAACGGTACGTGGACGAACACCCTCAAACGCGACAACGTCACAGTCGTGAAAGATACGATTGCGGAAATTACGCCGCGCGGTGTCAAATGTGCCGATGGTACTGAGCATGAGGTCGATGTCATTATTTACGGGACAGGGTTCCGGGTCTCTGACTTTCTGTTTCCTGTCGACGTTTACGGATGCGGGGGAATGGAGCTTGCAAAGTTTTGGGACGGCAACCCCAACGCTTATAACGGGATCACTGTTCCCAAATTCCCTAACCTGTTCTGTCTATACGGACCCAAGACCAATCTCGCTGTCCATGGCGGCACCATTATTCAGTTTTCGGAATTGGCGGCCAAATATGTGTTAGACGCAGTCCGTTACATACTCGACGCTGACGTAAACGTACTGGATCTGCGCACTGAGGTCTTCGAGGCCTACAAAACGCGGGTCGAGGACGCCAATGCTCTACGTTCATGGGGCTGGTCCAAGGCTGCAGGCTGGTACAGAAACAAAAAAGGCCACGGGATGGTCTACCCGTTTCCCGCCGAGGAATACTGGCACCGCACCGACCGTATCGACCCGACTGATTATAATATCCGCTGATGGTTCGATCGGAATACAAATAGTTGATCCGGGCCGGAGTGTCGCCACTGGCCTAGCGGAAAACGGTGAAATGCCGGTGCTGGAATTGATCCGTGTAAGGCTGGAAGAAGTGCGATGCGCTTGACCACCGCTCGCGGACTATGCGCAGGTATCCCAGGTTAGATAAAAGAGTCCCAGATATGTGGAGTAACTCGCTATGCTAAGGCGCAACAAGGTAACTAAACGGAAGTACTTACATTGAAAGGTGCTAGTAAAAGGCAAGACTTGACCCTAAGTCGAGTCTGTTTCCTTTACGTTGCCCCTTACGATCCGAAGATCTTCTCCAGGTTATATTGGATCACGTGTTGAACGCCACGTTCAAACTTGGACATGGGCCCGGGTTCGAACCCCTTCGACGAAAACCCATTCTGCAGTGCGGCGATCATGCTCAGGTCTTCATTGGCGACGAGTTCGAAACACTGCCTGTAATCGACTAATTTGTCCGCGAAATCCGGCCGATCGTGGAAAGGTTTTGGAAACATTATGTGAATATCAGCCGCCGACCGGTCGACATCGATTGGCCATTGGGTGACCCAGTGAATGTTGTCCTGGCGGGCGTAGAAACCCATGTTCGGAAACAGGTGTGCGGAATACCCGTAGTCCAGGAACTCGCCTTGCAACCAGGGCATGAAGCCGAAGCGCGGTTGGCCGTCCAGAGTCATCGGACTCAAGCCCTGAAAACGCCCGGTGTAGCCCCACGGATACGTGCGGAACTCGTAGGAATCCAGTGGCTGATTGGAGCCGAAGGAGTCGACATGTAATGTCGCCAGATGGTAAATGTCGACGAAGTTTTCAGCGACTGCCTTCCAATTACTCTGGTATTCGACACGGAACTTGAATCCGAGTCGGCAATCCTCGGGCCGATACGGTGCGAAGATTTCAGTGAAGCTCCCAAGCGACTCTGACAATGGCTGGCAGTGCGGATCGAGGTTTACGAATACAAATCCAGCCCAGGTATCGAGGCGTACCGGCTTCAATCCATAAGCCGCTTTGTCGAAGCCTTGGACCTCGGCCGTGTAGGGTGCGCCTAACAGCGTGCCGTCAAGATCATAAGTCCAGGCATGATACGGGCACTGAAAACTCAGGCAGTTGCCACACCCATCGGCGACCACTGTCCCGCGGTGTCTGCACACGTTGAAGAAAGCGCGGAGTTCCCCGCTGTCAGATCGGCAGACCAGGATCGGCTCGCCAGCGACGACCAGGGTGATGTAGTCGCCACGCCGCTCAAGTTCCTCCTGGCGAGCCACGCAAAGCCACTCGCACCCAAATATCCGCTCCCTTTCTAGCGTCTGGATCTCCGAGGAGGTGTAGAAGTCGCCCGGAAGATGCCGGGCTTCCGGCAGTGGAGCACGGGTACGGGCCACCGCGTCGCGGTGGCGCTCCGGTAGAGGCGTTGACATTGGGCTGTCTCGATTTGGGGCGCCTACGGGATCCTCTGCGGTTTCGTGTGATGGGTCAATCGTTTTGGTGAGTGAAAAGGGTGAAACGGGAGAGGGAAGGGGACGCACTTGAGTATATAGAGGCCCTGCATCCCGCAAGATCAAAGATTACTTTCTTAAAGCGAAACTGGCAGGTCAGATCATCCAATGGGTGGAGGCGAACCTCATGCACCATATTGCTCTTTAACTTTATGGAACATTACGACTTCCTTGTTTTAACGGTCTACGACGAACTCATCGTGCCGGAAGAGGAACATGCAGTGGCCAAGGAGTTTATGTTTACTTCTGGTTATTGCGAAGTCTGTTCGCGGTATTCGCTGAGCGACCAAATCAAGCAGATTAGGTACTTTTCATTGTAGGAGCAGGCAAATCGGGACGGCAAGATTCGAAAGCTTTGCCAATCGAAAGCAATTTCATATCCTGCGACCTTTCTCCAACAAACTCTATACCTACTGGCAATCCTGCTCCAGTTAATCCCGCAGGAATAGACAAAGCAGGCAGACCAACATTACTTGCTGCGCTCACATTGCGAATATATGTGAGGAAGGTATCTACCTCTCTACCGTTAAGTTCTACGCTTTTATTAACATCCGAAAGTAAGCGCGACCTTGCTGGTATAGGTGTTGTCGGTACCACGATAGCATCGAGCTTATTTTCCTTAAAATAATTACTGTAAGCTTGCTGCAGTTTAGGTCGGTTCTCAACAATCCCACCGAAATACATATCTGAGGTCACTGCCTCTTCACTATATTGTTGGGCAAACATTTGCTTAATAGCTGGATCCGAGATTTCCGCAATTATTTCACTAACGGTGATCTTTGATGCGTTTTTCCCAAGATAGACGCTCAGCTCTCTCACACTCTCAAATAGTATGGCTGGAAAGGAAGATGCCATCTCCAACTCAAAGATATTATCGATATCTGCCTCAATTAAAGTCGCACCAGCGTCGGTTAAGTTTTTAAGTGCATTACTTATTACCTTTGCAGTTTCAGTATCCAGATCATCGTAAAAACCAGTTCGTGGAACACCAAAACGAAGCCCTTGCAAATCAACGAACTCAGGAGGAGCAACGTTATCTTTACTGCAAACCCGATCTAATAATGCGATATCATCAACTGTGCGGGCCAATATTCCGGCGGTATCCCTGGTCCAAGACAAACAAATGACACCCTGGTTACTGTAACGCCCTGTCGATGGCCTAAATCCAACGCAACCACACAAAGATGCCGGCATCCGACAAGAACCTCCAGTATCTGAGCCCAACCCAGCCGGAACTAACCTCGCTACAATTGCCGCGGCTGTTCCCGAACTACTACCACCGGGTATACAGTCAAGATCGTAAGGATTACAGACATTACCGTAATATGCATTGTCACTCGTTATGCCGTAGGCCAATTCATGCATGCTCGCCTTACCCATAACCTGAGCACTCGCATCAATAAGACTTTGCGTGATGGTGGCATTATTTTCTGGCACCCAATTGCTCAAAGCGGGAGTGCAGGCCGTGGTCGGCATACCTGCAACGTCTATATTGTCCTTAATAATTAAGGGCAAGCCATACAGTGGCCCCTTCAATTTGTCCTTATGCTTCGAACTTTCCCGTAGCTTGTCAGCTTCCAGAGTAACGAAGGCATTTAGGAAGTTAAACTCCTCGCAGCGAGTCAGTAGCGCGTCTACATATTCCAGTAGATCAAGCTCGCCTTTTTTCAGGGCCTCTATTACAACAACAGCGGACAGATTTATTACCTCGTCTGTTTGCACGCATCCACTCCCTCTATTCAAATCATATTAAAATGTAGCAAACCAATAGACCACAATCGAGTATGGGGGATCCCGCCATGGTGACCTGCCGAGGGGCAGATAAAACGGCAGATACTTTTGTGCCCTTGACAACGCTCAGGCACGTTGGAAAGCTAGGTATTACAAGAGCGAAGGCTTTAGAGGTTTCCTGCGTCAGGAAGTGAACTGGCCCCAGGCACCATTTTCCTACTCAGAAAACTCTGAGCCTTTAATTTTATTAATGCTCTCCGGAACGCCGTCGAAGGCGGTAGGAGGAGTAATTATGGAATCACAAAAAACAACTCCTATTACTTATATAAAACCGCTTATCTATACTGATTTAAATTGGTTTGATGAGGCCGAATTACCCGAAGAGGTGCCGGTTGTCGATTTTGCTAATTTAAATACAACTGATGAGTTATCTTTATTTTTGGAAAGCATTAAACGTTCTGGTTTTTTTTATTTAAAAAATCATGGAATTAATGGCGAACAGTTTAGTGAGTTAATTAGTGTTTATAGAGAATTCTTCTGCCTTTCAGACGAGGAAAAAGCAAAAATGGTTCCCTCCATGGAAGAGGTTGCTACTACCGGAGGTTTCCAACCATTTCGCACATCAAGTATTGGAGAAGCTTTTAAGAGAGGAGAACCGATTCCAGATGAATTTATGAAATACTACTGGCAACCTCACAAGAATTATTATCCAAATGAAGAATTTAAGGCAGTTAATGAATCTTATCACAGTGCAATAAACTCAATTTGTTCACTGTTGGTTAAGAAAATATTACTTTCTGTCCAAACCGAGTTTCCAGAGTTTGATCCAAAAGAACAATTGCATCTTTCAAAAGGGAACGCCATAACTGCATATAATGTTTATCCGGAGATAATGCCAAATGATGTTTCGGAATTTAGATTGGCTTTCCATAGAGACGTAACCTCCGTATCTATTTTGCATCAATTACCTATGAAGAATGGTGAGATTAGCTTATGCCTAAAGACGGCTGGAGGTAAATTAATTTATATACCCCCTATTAGAGAAGGGTTGCTAATAAACCTTGGTGAAATATTTCAATACATCACAAATGGGTTATTTGAGGCCGCTGAACACGGGGTATTGTTGCCGAATGATTTGTCCGGATCAGAAAGGTCTTCGATTGTCACATTCTATACCCCCGGGTTTGATGCGTTTTTGAAACCTTCTTCTCAGATACGCCCTCATGGGCTAGATAAACATCTAAATGGAATTCCTACGTTTGATATTCTAGGGGCGAATGAAAAAGGCGTGTTATGTATAGATGTATTAAAACAATTTTTTGCAGGGTATAACAAGAAAACTACCCTCTGAAACAGCCGTTCTGAGGAGCTATTTGTCTGCTCAGAACTACAAGGCCTTAAGTATCTCGCCTCGTGCTTTCTCGTATTCAGCATCTGAGACTACACTCTCAAGAAGTGAAAGTGGCACAAGCATACGTAAGGGATTGTTCGAAGCGGTAGTCGGTCCAGAATATGGGCAGTTTCCTCGAGATTGGAATAATAAATTCAAATTTGCATTCGTTAGGGAGCCCATCGAGAGATTTATCTCCTGCGTTTCTATGTTCATACACGAAACCATCGATGTAGGAGGTTCAACGAGGCAGTCAGGTACCTCAAAACTATCGCTTGAGATACTTTCTATGAAGGACCTTAATTACGGTGAAAGCCGACAGTCTGTTGAAGAGCGATTCTTACATCAGCGTAGGAGTTGGAGATAGTTAGAAACCTGACTCCTTTCTACTTACACCATCTCTGAGCCTGCGATTTTAATCACGTTTTCAAGGGCATTGTCGAAGGCGGTAGATAAAAAGGCTCCCAGGTCTGACTGAAGACGGCCAACTAATTGTTTTGCTTCAGAAGATCCCCCGTAAGCCTCCGACGTCAATGTTTAAAACGCCGCCGTGCATGCAGTCGGCTTCCGGGTCGAGTAATAACGCAACCGCCCATGCAATCTCATCCAGCGTCGGTAGCCTACCTAAGGAGTTTCGATCGATGTATTGCTGCCAAACGTCATCGAATGGTATTCCACGTTCTTCCGCTATTGCCGTTGCGATCCGGCGTAACCTTGGAGTGTCCGCCGGACCTAAACAAACTGTGTGTGTAGTGATCCCACGAGGGCCATAGAGGAGACTGATTTGGCGCATTAGATTGAAGAGCCCCGCATTAATGGCGCCGGGTCCGGCTTCATGTGCCGTTGGTTCCACTCCAAGAGACCCAGCGAAGACGACAAATCGAGCGTGCTGCTCTTGAAAATTGTCTTTAACCGCACGTAATAAACGCACGACACCGCCGAGCTTGATATTACTGCCGACGGCTAGTAGATCAGGATCGATGGTTTCTGCGGATCCTCGTACCGGCAAACCGGCGGCAAAAATAGCGATCCTTACGGGCGCACTGAGCTGGGATTCTATGTTTTCTATAGAAGCATTGTCAGCGAGGTCAGCGGCATACGCTGTGATTAATTCGCTACCCTTTGCAAGTTCATCCAGTTTGTCAGCATTCCGTGCAATGGCT
>CAZBOQ010000138.1:0-14757 GCA_964493555.1 uncultured Gammaproteobacteria bacterium
CACCGAGGATGACCAGTGTCGGCACCGTTATTTGATCCAGACGCTCGATCGCGGGTGGTTCCGGCGCCGTAACTGTGAACTCATTGGTAAAGTGCCAACCGGAATAATCATCGATGATGGCCTTCATGTGTGCCGCGACCACTGGCCGCTCGTTCGCTGGTGCAAATAACGGATGTTCTAACCAAATCTTTTTTCCCGCTGCAAGCCCGGCCTCTTTAGTGCGTTCGACCGCCGCTTGAATAGGGTGTCCATTGGGCCAGTCCCAGCCACTTACACTGGCGTCCACCGTGACGAGAGTGTCGATGTTTTGCGGATGCTCTATCGCGAAATCCGTCGCGATGCTGCCACCCATGGATAAACCGACTAGGTGGGCTGAATCGATATGTAGATGTGCCATCAAGGCGCGAAGGTCGGCACTATTGCTATAGGGTTCACCAGGCTTCGGTAACGCGGAGCGGCCGAAGCCTCGGACGTCGTAACGCAGTGTGCGGAAGCGTTCGGCGAATAGATTGAACTGGGTGTCCCACATACGTCTATCCAGTGAGAACCCATGGATGAAAACAAGGGCTTGACCAGCGCCTGCGATCTCGTAGTAAAGACGTGTTCCGTTTACGTCGGCGTATTCACCGCCATTACCGCTCATCAAACGCTCCCGTTTCTTGCTATCCTAGCACTTCAACGGGAAGCGGTCCGAAAGTGATAGACAAAATTGTCAGAAATATGGAAGAGGCAGTCGTCGGTATTCGCGATGGTGCCAACGTTCTGATTAGTGGATTCGGAGAAGCGGGGAGTCCGACCGAACTGATCCATGCGTTGATCCGGCAGGGCGCTGGCGATCTGACATTGATTAGTAATAATGCCGGCAATGGCCACATCGGGATGGCCGCGTTGCTCGAAACCGGTCAAGTCCGCAAAGTCATCTGTTCCTACCCGCGCTCTGTAAACGCAGTCGTCTTTGAGGAACGCTATCGCAACGGTAGCCTCGAACTCGAAACCGTACCGCAGGGTACACTGGCGGAGCGGATCCGGGCTGCTGGTGCGGGGATCGGAGCTTTTTATACTCCAACCAGTGTTGGTACGCCGTTGGCCGAAGGTAAAGAGGTTCGCGCTATCGAAGGTCGGGACCACGTACTGGAATGGCCGCTCAAGGCGGATGTTGCGCTGGTTAAAGCGGAGACCGCTGATCGTTGGGGGAATCTGACTTATCGCCTTGCCGCGCGTAATTTTGGACCGATCATGTGCATGGCGGCGACTACTACTGTCGTGCAAGTCCGTCGCATCGTCGAACTTGGTGCTATAGAGTCTGAAAATGTGGTTACACCGGGAAATTTTGTCGATCGTGTCATTGAAGTTTCTGAACCTATAAATGAGACGCAAGCGGTACGCGACGAAGTGCATTTCCAATGAGTTGTAAGCTCAGTCGAAACCAGATCGCCTGGCGAGTAGCGCAGGACATAGAGGAAGGTGCCTACGTAAACTTAGGGATCGGTCAACCTGAAGCCGTGGCAAACTATCTGCCTATCGAACGAGAGGTCATTTTCCACAGCGAAAACGGTATTCTCGGCATGGGTCCGGAGCCGGCGCCCGGGGAAGCCGATGATGAGCTGATCAACGCCGGCAAAAAGCCTGTCACTATGCTACCAGGCGGCTCCTTTTTCCATCATGCCGACTCTTTTTCCATGATTCGGGGAGGCCATATCGACATCTGCGTATTGGGGGCGTTTCAGGTGGCGGCAAATGGCGATCTCGCAAACTGGTCCACTGGTGGCGCGGACGCGATCCCGGCTGTTGGCGGTGCGATGGATCTCGCCGCTGGCGCGAAACGTGTGTTTGTGATGACAGCGCACACTACTAAGAATGGCGAGCCTAAAGTGGTTGAACGATGTACCTATCCGCTAACCGGTGTCGGCGTGATCGATCGCATTTTCACCGACATCAGTGTCATTGACGTTACGGCGGAGGGGTTAGTCGTGCGTGATCTGGTTGAGGGAATGGATTTCGACACTCTACAGGAGCGAACTGCAGCGCCGCTTCGTCTCGCCGATGATTATCAGGTGATTAAAGCGCCTGACCTAGGTTAGTTTCGTAATTTAAGGGACGCTTGGTGGTCCGTCGTCGAGCCCTGCGGCCGTTGTTGTTATTTTGTCTCATCACGCCCTCCGCTACGGCGGACTGGATTAGCCTAAGCGGCGCGGAAAACAGTCCGACCATAATTGAGATGCATGTCGCTTCTGATCACGTCCGCCTGGTGCTGGAGATCTTCGATGATGATTTGCTCGGCTTTGTCGATCTCCTGCCGGACGCATCGGTAGAAAATGTCGGATCGGACCTGGTGCCATTACGCGTTTTAGCCGACGGTGTGTCTTTAAGCGCTGCGGTGCAGGTGCACGATCGCCGCGAACGCATCGACCGGGCCTCGCCGTTCAAAAATATCGCCGATCTGTCGCGGATCCCATTCAGCCGACCGCCCGACAATCCGTTTGTGACCTATATGGAAGTCACGTTCCCCTTCACTGGTCACCCAGAGACACTGAGCATCATCCCGCCGCTCAAGCCAAGCGGCTATCCAACAGCGACGATTGGATTTATTGCTTTTCATCTCGATGTTCCCGTGATTGATTTTCGTTATCTGTCGGGTGAGGAGGGCATGCAGCTTTCCTGGGAGGATCCTTGGTACAGTCAATTCGATAACCCTAATCTGAGTCGTCACCACTCCTCACCGCTAATGTCCTTCCTTTACGTTGAGCCTCATGAGGTTCGCCATGAAGTGCTTGTACGGGTCAAAGATCTTGGCAATTGGATGGATTTGGATCTGCGCGCTGGAGCCATTGAGGTAAATCAACTTGAGGATTTCAAATCCCGGGTCGGTGATTTCATGCTTACTCGTAACCCGGTGAGTATTGATGGTGAACCCGGGCGCCCGATCCTTGACCGAGTCAACTTCGTCTCAGTCGGGTTACAAGGGATCCAGGTTGTTGAGCAGCCGCAAAGCCTTGATACGGCCACCGCTATCGTTGGCGTGATACTGGCCTTTATTACCGAAGGAATGCCCGATGAGGTGACTGTGGATTGGGATCTTTTCAGCGATGACATACAGAAAGTACCGACAATGGCGACTGATCCGGCCGGTCCCTTCAGCTCGTTTGTCACCGTGGCGGACAGTCGGCTGGTATGGCAGAACTTTCTGCAGAACTACGAGGCGCCCACTATTAAACAGGTAGAAATGGCGAGATCATTTCGTGGCTGGTGGGCCGGATTTTGGGTAATGAGCGTAATCGCTATTGCACTCCTTTGGCGTGCGGTAAGCAGCCGCAGTGGGGTGCGATGGAGCTACGCCGTTTTAAGTATCGTAATTGCGGTATGGTTTTATCCGCAACGAGACATGGCCGTTGATGCTCTTGCACCGGAGGAAGCGCGTCGCGTCGTTGCTGGGTTACTCCAAAACATTTATCGAGCATTCGATTTTCGTCGTGAAGCAGATGTTTACGACAAACTCGCCATCAGCGTCAGCGGTGATTTGCTCGCCGATGTGTATCTGCAGAACCGTCGAAGCATGGAAATCGAAAACCAAGGCGGAGCACGTGCACGGGTTGAAACGGTTCAACTACTATCGATTGTGGCAGTGAAGATACAGAGCGGTGAGCAGGCTTACCGGTGTGTCTGGACGGCCAGCGGAGCCGTTGGCCATTGGGGACACGTCCATCGACGAAAGAACCGTTATGAGGCGATTTTGAAGGTAAATTTGGTTGCAGGGGCATGGAAGTTGACTTGGATGGAGTTATTGGATGAATTACGGGTCAATGCAACTCGCGCAGTGGACGCGGTAGGCCGGGAATGATTGACATTGCGAAACTCGTTTTTCGTTATCCACGGAGCAATTTTAGCCTGTCGATATCGGATCTGCAGTTGGCAGAGGGTGAGAGGGTCGCGGTCACTGGCGCGAGCGGCTCGGGCAAGAGTACCTTACTCAACCTGATCGCGGGCGTGCTCTTACCCGACAGCGGTGAGGTCCGTGTTGATGGTCGTAGCGTCAGCGGTTTGTCTGATCCGGGTCGCCGACTGTTTCGTATTACTAAAATCGGTTTTATTTTCCAGGGTTTCGAACTTATCGACTACCTCAATATATTCGATAACATCATTCATCCTTACCGAATTTGTGACCGATTAAGTTTGAACTCGAAGGTGAAAAAATATGCACATCGGCTTGCCGAAAATATGGGTATTGCGGAAAAATTAAATCATTATCCCGACCAGTTATCGCAAGGTGAAAAGCAACGTGCTGCGATCTGTCGTGCTTTGATCAATCACCCGACTCTGCTGCTTGCGGACGAAGCCACTGGCAACCTTGATCCGGACAATAAGCAGCGGATTATGGATCTCTTATTCGAGTATGCTGATGATTCCAATGCGACGCTGCTCGCGGTTACACACGATCATGCGTTGTTGAGTCATTTCGACAGGGTGATAGATGCCGGGGAACTTGGAGCGTCGGCGTGAGGGACTTCGTCTACATTGCCTGGCGTTATTTGACATTCCACTATTGGCGAAGCTTGACCCTATTGCTATGTGTCAGCCTAATCGTGCTTCTTCCCCTTTCTCTTAACCTGCTGTTAGACGAGACCGAGCGGAATTTGCTGGCTCGCGCGAACGCGACCCCGCTATTGTTGGGCGCGAAAGGTAGTTCACTCGATTTGGTGATGAGTTCTTTGTATTTTAGTGCTGAGCCGGTTTCGTCGCTACGTTACGATGAGTATAAGCGTGTACTTTCTTCCGGTTTAGCGTTAGGGATACCAATATACAATCGCTATTCGGCGCGCGGCTTTCCCATTATCGGCACTGGGATCGAATATTTCGAATTTCGTAAACTCGTGGTCGAACAAGGTCGTATGCTCGCAGTGTTAGGCGAGTGTGTAATAGGCGCGAACGTGGCGAGCGACCTGGGATTAACCGTGGGCGATCATCTGGTGTCGTCTCCGGAGAATGCTTTCGATCTTGCTGGCGCCTATCCTCTTAAAATGGAAGTGGTTGGGATTCTTGGGCGGGCTCATACACCCGATGATTTAGCGGTTTTCGTGGATACCAAAACGGCGTGGATAATTGAGGGTTTAGGACATGGCCATCAGGATCTACAAACAGCCCCTGCCGATGTGCTGTTACAGTACGAAAACGGTACGAAAACGGCCAACGCCAAGCTCGAGCACTTTATGCGTATCACACCGGACAACATTGGTTCGTTTCATTTTCATGGTGCATCGAACGAATATCCGCTGACAGCGATCATCGCAGTACCACATGATGACAAAGCGAGTACGTTATTACGCGGGCGGTATCTTGCCGAGGATACTGGTGCGCAGATCATTCGGCCGCGGGGTGTAATCGGGGCGTTGTTGAACGAGATCTTTCGGATAAAAAACGTTCTTGATAGTGTGCTTGGTCTAATCAGCGGCGCTACCGTGGCGCTGATTGGATTGGTCTTTGCGCTCTCATTGCGACTGCGCCAGCACGAGCTGGCAACGTTGTTCCGCCTCGGTGCCAGCCGGTTGACGACCGTTCGGCTGCTCAGCGCGGAGGTTGCAATTATTGTGCTTGGCAGTGCGCTATTGTGCGCCGCTGTGCTTTCATTAACCCATGTTTATGCGACTGAGTTGATACGCGCCTTCGTGATACGTTGAGTGTGAGATCGCTTATGTTGGATGACGCTTAAACTCAACCTCAACATTCTGCCTGCCTAGTCTTGTATACTTGAGCCAGAAAGCCTGTTGTCGAGAAGCCCATGTCTATGCGTAGCGTGTTGTTCGTTTTACTGTTTGTGGCCGCGCAGGCCAGCGCACAGCAATACGGCAGTACGGATTTCCCCGCCAGTGGTGAGCCTGCTGTGCACCCACGTTTTATTCAGGGTTTACTCATGTTGCACAACTTTGAGTACGAAGATGCCCGAGAAGTATTTCGGGCGGTGCGGGCCGAAGCCCCCGATTTCGTGATGGCTTATTGGGGCGAGGCGCTGACCCATGAGCATCCACTTTGGCGGCAGCAGGACCTCCAAGCGGCCCGAGCAGTATTGCAGGAACTTGGTGCTACGCCGGCGGCTCGGTTGGCGCGTGCGAAGACCGAGCGGGAGAAAGACTATGTCGATTCGGTGAATACTCTTTTCGGCGATGGTACGGATGAAGATCGTGACTATGCTTACTCCGCGGCACTGAAGAGGATCAGTGAAAAATATCCGGATGACTTCGACGCAAAGGCGCTGTACGCGCTTTCCATACTCGCCACCAGCCATGGTGGACGTGATTTCGCCAAGTTTATGCGCGCTGGCGCTTTGACTGAAGAAATCCTAGATAAGGCACCGTTGCATCCGGGTGCCTTGCATTACAACATCCATAGCTTCGATGATCCTGTGCACGCGCCGCTTGGACTACGTGCTGCGAACGTGTATTCGGGGGTGGCGCCCGCTGCAGTGCATGCGTTGCATATGCCAGCACACATTTATTTTGGTCTGGGCGACTACGAGCAGGCCAATGCACTGAACCAACGTTCATTTCAAGCGGCCGTTGACCGGGGCAAAGCGAAAAGGCTACCGCTGGATGCGCAGGCCTATCATTCGCTCACTTGGCTGATTTATGGTCGTACGCAAGAGGGCAAGCTTGCTGAGGCACGCAAGCTCATCGGCATTCTCGAGAAAGAGTTGTTTCGCGGCGATGTGTGGACCCGAATGGCGTTTATCAGCGCACGCGGTAACTACATCGTAGATACTGACAATTGGGAAGATCCACTACTTCAAATCGAGATAGACCATAAAGGTTTGCCGCCCTACATTGTTGTAACAGACCAGTATGTCGCGGCCGTAAGGCGGCTCAAAGCCGATGACATCATCGGTGCTACTGCAATTCTGCAGAGTTTAGTAATAACCCATTCTCCGGAGAGCCGTAATCCGCGTATCGCCGCGCCGGAACTCTTACGCTTGATGCTGCAGGCACAAATCGCGTTCGCGGAAGGTGATTCGGGCCAGGCATTGGAGATATTGCAATACGCCGTTCGAGCCGAACAACGCCTTTCGCCCTCTATCGGTCCGCCCATTCCAGTGCAGCCGCCAGCTGAACTGTTGGGCGATATGTATGCCAGGATTAATATAATCGAGAGCGCTGTTGAGGCCTATGGTCTGGCGCTGAAAAGAGCAGTCAATCGCGCGCGTTCGTTACGGCGTTTGGCTGATCTCGAGCCTTAGTGCTGGTTAGTTATCCTGCCATTGCGGTTGGCGCTTCTCGAGGAATGCGTCGATTCCTTCGCTGGCATCATCGTCCAACATGTTTCTGGTCATTACTGCGGCGGTGAATTCGTAGGCCTCGCGCAAATTTAATTCAAGCTGTTGGTAAAACGCGCGCTTGCCGATCCGCACGGTGCGGGTGGATTTCCTTGTAATTTTCTCGGCAAATTCCTGTACCTCGGTATCGAGGTGGCCTGGATCGACTGCACGGTTGATCAATCCATAGCTCATCGCAGTTTGCGCATCGATCGATTCACCTATTAGAAGCATTTCCATCGCTTGCTTGCGAGCGATGTTGCGAGCAAGCGCGACCATGGGGGTTGAACAGAATAGACCAATGTTTACTCCAGGGGTTGCAAAGCTGGCTTCGGTGGAAGCGACGGCGAGATCGCAACTTGCAACGAGCTGGCATCCGGCGGCAGTAGCGATGCCTTGTACCTTTGCGATTACAGGCTGCGGTAGTGTCACGATCATCTGCATCAATTCACTGCATTGCGTGAACAGGCTATTGTAAAACGCTTCATTATTGTTGGCGCGTATCTCGTGAAGATCATGGCCAGCGCAAAACGCCGGGCCGTTAGCCGCAATAATCACGAGCTTGGTGCTGTCAGAAGCGGCGATGTCATTGAGCGCCGCTTGCAAGGACGACATGAGAAGCGAGGACAATGGGTTGCGGTTCTCCGGACAGTTCAGAGTAAGGGTAACGATCGCGTTACTGTCTTCGCGGAACACCAATGGGGAGGTGTCGGGGCCTGCGCTCATGATCAATTTTCGTTTGGGTTTAGGGTACCGTCGAAGCGTTTTGGCAAGCCTTGCCAACAATCCTGGTAGTTGTGTTGCCGTTCTTTTGCTTCTAGTGCGAATCGTGTTGGTCGAATTAAGTATCGAGACTCGAACATGAAAGCCATCGTGTCATCGAGATGGGTCGGCTTCAGTTCGGCCACTGATGCCTTTAAGTACGAGTCAGTATCAGGGCCGTGAGGAGTCATGCAATTGTGCAAAGATACGCCGCCCGGCACGAAACCGTGTGCCTTGGCATCGTACATTCCGTACAGCAGTCCCATGAACTCGTTCATTGTATTGCGGTGAAACCACGGCGGACGAAAGGTGTGTTCTGCTACCAGCCAGCGCGGCGCAAAAACAACGAAATCGACATTAGCTACGCCTGGTGTGTCTGATGGCGAACTTAACACGGTGAAGATCGATGGATCGGGATGGTCATAACTGATCGAGCCGATCACATTAAAATTGCGTAGATCGTATTTGTAGGGAGTACAACTCCCGTGCCAGGCGACGACGTCGAGCGGCGAATGTTGCATTTCGCAGGCGAACATCGCACCGCCGAACTTGCAGCGTACTTCAACGTTCCGCTCGTGGTCTTCGAAAGCGGCCACTGGTGCGCGAAAATCACGCTCATTGGCGAAGCTATCGGAACCAACCAGGCCGCGTTCAGGTAGGCGCAAGTGTGCGCCGTAGTTTTCGCCGACATAACCGCGTGCCTGGCCGTCAGGCAGTGTTACGCGGAATTTGATTCCACGCGGGATTAGGCAAATCTCAGCGGGTGCAACATCGAGCATTCCGCATTCGGTGTGGAGACGTAACCGTCCTTCTTGCGGTGCAACCAACATTTCACCATCGGCATTGTAAAAGTACCGGTCGTCCATTGACTGGTTGGCGAGATAGATGTGCATTGCCATGCCATTTTGTGCGGTTAGATCGCCGCAGGCTGCAATGGTTGTCAGTCCGCTAACAAAATCTTGTGGGCTGCTGGGGATGACGAAAGGGTCCCAACGAAGTTGGTTGGGTGGTGTCTCGATTTCATCCACTGGGGCACTGCGTATCATGCCGTTATCGATGCGTTTGTAAGGTCCGTGCACGGCGGAAGGTCGGATGCGATAGAACCAGGTTCGGCGGTTGTCAGCGCGAGGTGCGGTGAAGGCAGTTGCGCTGAATTTTTCGGTATACAGACCGTAGGGCGGTCGCTGTGGTGAATTTTGACCAACTGGTAAAGCTCCGGGCAGAGCTTCACTACCATGCTCATTACCAAACCCAGTCTGATACTCGAGTTCCGGTTGTTTCAAAGCCTGGGTTGTGTCTTGTGGAGAAGCCATAGAGTCGCTCCGCTTAGAATATATGCACGGTTGGCTTTATTATCGAAGAATCTAGACTAATCTGCACTATCGAATTGGCAATAGTGGTGGCTAACATACTGACAAAGCGTATTTTGGCATGCATTGCGCTACTGTTGGCTCCGTATGTGTCAATGTCCGCGAACGGACAGTCGCGCGTTTTTGCAGTTAACTATCCGCTTGCTTACTTCGCGGAACGGGTCGTCGGCGATCAAATTCAGATCGTATTCCCCGTACCAATCGGCGTAGACCCCGCTTTCTGGGTTCCAGACGTGGCGTTAATCGGCGATTTTCAGCGTGCCGCTCTCATCCTGTTAAACGGAGCCGGCTACGCGGGTTGGCTGAATGGGGCGAGCTTACCGCGGAGCCGGTTAATTGACTCATCGGCTAGTTTTCAGGCAGATTATCTGGTGGCGGACATCGCAGCCGCCCATCAGCATGGCCCTGCGGGTAAACATGACGCCAGACGTGTGGCGTTTACCACTTGGCTTGATTTTGCGCAGGCGGGCGCACAAGCACAGGCTATTTCCGAGAGCTTATCTCGACGTTTTCCTGAACATCGGAGCGTTTTTGAGGCAAATTACCAGCCGTTGCGAGCGGAATTAGAAGATCTGCACAGTAAAATGCGACTAGTAAGCACTCGCCTGAGTGGTGTGCCGCTGCTTGCCTCACATCCTGTCTATCAATATCTAGCGCGTCGCTACGGTTTGGCGGTGGAAAGTCTGATTTGGGAACCTGATCTGATGCCGGACGAGGGCCAGTGGCAGCGCCTACAATTCTCCCTTAAGCGGCGACCGAGTCACTGGATGCTTTGGGAAGCCACGCCACTTCCTGAGGTCGCGGCACGACTAGAAACGCTCGGTATTCAGGTAGTCGTATTCGCTCCGTGCGCAAACAAGCCTAGAACGGGCGACTTTATTGATGTCATGCAGGCTAATATCAACGCGTTGACGAGTATCGAATGAGTTAATGTCCGTTGTTCCTGCGTGGTTGGAGGTGGACGGTTCCTGTTTGGTGTCGTTAACGTAACGTTTTGTCGCGAGATTGCCTGCCGGTTTTATACGGCCGGGTTTTTCAGAGCCCTTGGCGGGGAAGCATCAATATACTTGCTTGTCGCAAACAAGTATCATTGTGTAATGGACGAACCACTGAACCTAAACGAAGAACGACGTACCCAGGCGGAAAGGACTGCGCTTTCCGATCGGCGGATGTTGGAGACGGCCATTGCTCTCATTGTTGAACGCGGTAGTGGGAAGACTACCCTTAAGGAGGTGGGCGAGCGTGCAGGTTACAGTCGGGGGCTGGCAAGTTATCGCTTTGGGTCGAAAGCGGGATTATTGAGCTTCGTGGTGCGGGCGATCGGAGATGAATGGTTGCACGAACTTACCAGCGTCACCGAAGGGAAGATCGGTATTGATGCGATCCACGCCGCAACTGAAGCCCATTTTCGTTTCGTTCAGGACGCGCCGGATCACGTGCGCGCCTTTTACATTCTCTGGTTCGAATCGATCAGCCCCGGATCAGATGTTCGCAACCATATCGTACGCGTACACCAACGGCGTGGCCGTGATGTTGCTTCGTGGATCGCACAAGGGATCGAGGCAGGTGTCGTGAATGCCGAAATCCTACCGCGGGAGATCGCTGACCAATTTAGTTCGTCGATTATCGGGATCGTTTATCACTGGCTGGTCAATCCTGGCGCTGTTGAACAGTTGCGTGGAATGCACGACGGTCTTAAATCGACTATGCAGATGTTATTGACCACCCACCAACCACTGGGTCCAAGTCCATTGTGAGCACAATGGCTTCAGATTTGACTTCAGTGGGCCAAAGTGAGCGACCTCCCTTGCGGTTCGTGACCGCCGCGTCGCTGTTCGACGGTCACGATGCAGCGATCAATATCATACGGCGTTTGATCCAATCCCGCGGCGTAGAAGTGATTCATCTTGGCCACAATCGCAGTGTTGCGGAGATTGTTCGCGCCGCGATACAGGAAGATGCTGACGGAATAGCTGTGAGCTCTTATCAGGGAGGGCACATCGAATTCTTCCGTTACATGATTGACATGCTTGCAGAGCAAGGTGCTGGCCACATTCGGGTATTCGCTGGCGGCGGAGGCACCATTACCCCAGATGAGATCCGTGCACTCGAAGCTTACGGCGTTGAACGCATTTATCATCCCAATGATGGTCTGAAAATGGGTTTGCGGGAAATGATTGATGACTTGGTCGAGCGCACTGAGCAACAACGCAAACCTATCCAAATACCGGTCGAAACGTCACGCGAAAATCATCTCGAGGTTGCAACGCTGTTGTCCGCCATCGAAGAAGGGAATTTGTCGGTCGCGACACTTGAGAGCATACGCAAAGAATGGCAGATGAAGGCGGGCTCGGTACCCGTGATTGGTATCACGGGTACTGGCGGCGCAGGCAAGAGCAGTGTTACCGACGAACTTTTAAACCGGTTTGTTCATTACTTCCCCGAGATGTACTGTGCGGTTTTAGCTGTTGATCCGACGCATCGGCGTACCGGCGGCGCTTTGTTGGGCGATCGCATCCGCATGAACACATTGCGTAACGAGCGTGTTTTCATGCGTTCCATTGCGACTCGCCGCCAGCATCTTGCAACTAGCGAGATTCTGCACGACGCGATCAGTTATCTAAAATCTCTAGGTTTCGATCTCGTTATCGTTGAAACCGCAGGTATAGGACAAAGCGACAGCGAGATCGTCGATCTGGTCGATATACCCGTCTACGTGATGACCAGTGACTACGGTTCCGCAACCCAACTAGAAAAAATCGACATGTTGGATTACGCCGATCTGGTGGTCTTGAATAAATTTGACAAACGAGGTGCCGCGGACGCCTTGCGGGATGTGCGTAAACAATGGAAACGCAACCGCCAGGCTTTCAATTACAAAGATGGCGATATACCCGTTTTCCCGACCATCGCCAGTCAGTTCAACGACCCCGGTATTAATTGGTTGTTTCATAATCTTTGTCGGCAAATAGTGGCGAAACTGAAGCTGGATCAGCAGAAATGGCAACCGGACATCGATGTCAGAATCAAGCAGCCGCGCGTCAGCGTTCTACTCCCGGGTAGCCGGGCTAGATATCTGGCTGAGATTGCCGAAGAGGGGCGTACCGAGAACATTTCCGCCTTGGCACAATCCGAAACAGCCACCCGGGCGCAGCATTTCTATGAGGTATTGAAGGAACTGGGCGATACGGCGCTGCCCGCACCGCTTGACAACTATCCGGCGCACGAACCGCGTGAGGTGACGGACCAGACGCTAGTCGATTTGCGTCGCCACTACCAGAGCGCAGTGGATGAACTGCGTAGTGACAGTATTTCTGCACTACGTAACTGGCCGGCGCGTAAAGCGGCGGTGACTTCTGATACTTACAGTTATGAAGTGCGTGGGAAGACCGTTTCTGGCGAGAACTACCGCGAGACCTTGAGTCAGCAGCGGATCCCGAAAATCGCGGCGCCGGACTATCGCGGCTGGGGGGAGTTGCTAGCGTTTTTGCTCAGGGAAAACCTACCGGGTAGCTATCCTTACACGGCGGGCGTCTATCCTTATCGTCGCGCAGCAGAGGAGCCCACTCGCATGTTTGCCGGTGAGGGTAACCCGGAACGGACCAACCGCCGCTTTCACTATTTATCGCAAGGTCACGAGGCCAAGCGGCTGTCGACAGCGTTTGATTCAGTGACCCTGTACGGTGAGGACCCGCATCCACGCCCAGACATCTACGGCAAAGTCGGTAATTCCGGTGTCTCGGTCGCGACGATCGATGACATGAAGAAGCTTTATTCGGGGTTTGATCTTTGTTCGCCGATGACCTCGGTATCGATGACCATCAATGGTCCAGCACCGATCATGCTCGCCTTCTTTATGAATACAGCCATTGATCAACAGATCGAAAAGCATCTATTGGCTACTGGTCGTTGGGCAGAGGCGCAAAATAAGATAGACGGATATTTCAAAGGGCGCATCAGGCCGCAGTACTCCGGTGAGTAACCGGAGGGCAATGACGGTTTAGGTTTGGGCTTACTCGGGATTTCCGGTGCAGAGCTGGTCGATGGCGAAACCTACCAGCGCATCAAAAGCGAAACGATGTCGACAGTCCGGGGCACCGTTCAGGCGGATATTCTGAAAGAGGACCAGGCGCAGAATACCTGTATCTTCTCTACCGAGTTCGCCATCAAGATGATGGGCGATGTCCAGGCCTATTTTATCGAGCATGGGGTTCGTAACTATTACAGCGTGTCGGTGAGCGGCTATCACATCGCCGAAGCAGGCGCGAACCCGATTAGTCAGCTCGCCTTCACGCTTGCCAACGGTTTCACCATTGTCGAGTACTACCTTGCACGTGGAATGGCGATAGACGATTTTGCGCCGAACCTGAGTTTCTTTTTCTCCAACGGGATGGATCCGGAATATACTGTCATGGGCCGGGTGGCGCGGCGGATCTGGGCGCGCGCCTTGCGTGGGCGCTACAAAGCAAGTCCTCGTAGCCAGATGCTGAAGTATCATATTCAGACCTCGGGACGGAGTCTGCATGCCCAGGAGGTCCAGTTCAACGATATCCGTACGACCTTGCAGGCGTTGTCGGCAATATTCGACAACTGCAACAGTCTGCATACCAACGCCTATGACGAAGCGATCACGACACCGACCGAAGACTCGGTGCGCCGGGCGATTGCAATTCAGCTAATTATTAATCGCGAACTCGGTTTGAATTTCTGTGAAAACCCTCTGCAGGGGTCGTTCATCGTCGATGCCTTGACTGATCTGGTCGAGGAGGCGGTGTATGCTGAGTTCGAGCGCATCTCGGAGCGCGGTGGCGTGTTCGGCGCAATGGATACGATGTACCAACGCGGTAAGATCCAGGACGAAAGCCTCTATTACGAAGCCAAAAAGCATGACGGCAGCCTGCCGATCGTCGGCGTGAATACTTTCTTGTCAGCTGACGAGCAGGCCAGTTCTAGGCGGGGACTGGAACTTATGCGTTCAACGGAAACAGAGAAAAACCACCAGATAGCGGCGGTGGAAGCGTTCAAGACTTGTCATCAAGATGCCTGCGAGAATGCGCTTACAGCATTACAACGAATTACGCGAACGGGCGAAAATGTTTTTTCCGAGCTGGTGGAAACCGTAAAAACCTGTTCGCTGGCCCAAATTTCTGCTGCGCTGTACGAAACTGGCGGAGAATATCGAAGAAATATTTAAGTAATTCAGACAGTTAATATTTGCACCAAAGCCTACGTATACTGTTTACATTCCGTCATCCAAGAATTGAGGGGAACTATTGATGTCCGGGTATTCCGAAAGACAGTCGTTCGCTGTGCTGCATTGCACTACTC
>CAZBOQ010000139.1:0-4720 GCA_964493555.1 uncultured Gammaproteobacteria bacterium
ATATCTTCATGAACGTTGCCTATGATCCAGACGGCACCTGGGAGATCCGTCCACCGGACAGCAAGCCCGGCGACCACATCGATCTTCTCGCGGAAATGGACATGTTGTGGGCGGTTTCTATTTGCAATGACCCCTGGTCTAACGGTGAGAAGCCAACTGCAATGCAGTTCGAACTGTACGACGCCGCTTGATTGTTTCAGTAACGAGCGAAATCTAAGGAGCAAGGCATGGGGATTCTGATCAACGGCCAATGGCACGAAGGCGACAATCACAAAACGGAGGAAACCGGCGGCAAGTTCGTTCGTAAGGACAGCACTTTTCGAAATTGGGTAACCGACAATGGCACTCCTGGCCCAAGTGGCGATGGGGGATTTCAAGCGCAACCGGGCCGTTATCATCTTTACGTCGTCACTGCATGTCCTTGGGCTCACCGTACATTGATCGGCCTCCGCTTGAAGGGGTTGGAAGAGGTAATATCCGTCTCCCGCCTTATTCCGGAAATGACTGAGAACGGTTGGTGTTTCCCGCAACCTGGCGCCGAACCGCGCGCCGAGCCAGACCCACTGTACGGTGCTAATTACATCTATGAGATTTACTTGCGTGCCGATCCGACATGTAGTGCCCGCCCGACAGTGCCGGTACTCTGGGACAAACAACGCGAAACGATCGTGAACAATGAATCCTCAGAGATTTTGAGAATGCTAAATAGCGCCTTCAACGCACATGCTACAAACCCGGGACTCGATTTGTATCCCACGGAACTGCAAGCGGAGATCGACGCAATCAACGAGGAGGTCTATCCCAACGTCAATAACGGCGTGTACCGCTGCGGTTTCGCTACCACCCAGGAAGCTTATGACGATGCGGTCACAGCGTTGTTCAAAACACTCGATAAGCTAGAGGGTATTCTAGAGCAACGCCGCTATATCGCGGGTGACAGCATCACCGAGGCGGACTGGCGCCTGTTTACCACGCTACTGCGCTTTGACGTCGCCTACTTCAGTTTCTTCAAATGCAATGTGCGCCGTATCGCCGACTATCCGAATTTAAGTAACTATCTGCGTGAGCTCTATCAACAAAAGGGGATCGCTGATCTGCTGGATCTCGACGATGTCAAGCGACAGTACTATTCCCTGGAACGCGCCTGGTACGGGCGTCCATCGATCATCCCGCGCGGGCCGTTTCAAGACCTGCGCGCTCCGCATAACCGCGCGCGCGTTTCCGCCACGGCCTGAGAATGCGCGTGCCGGATACTGGAAAATTCATAGTCCCACCGCATATGCGGCGGGCTGGCTTCACGCAACCAATTGATTTCTATCCTCACATTAATCGCACAATCCCTTAATCCGGTTCAACTGCGATGCGCAGACCTGCCAACATTCTAAAATCACTTCTCCGCAACCTGGTCGGCCAAGCTTGAATAATTGGAACGCGGTTTCCTACACCGCTTGGCTATTGCGATTTCGCTGGCCAGTCATTATCACTGTTCTACTACTAGCCGGTCTCGCTATCAGCGGCGGCCGTCTGCTTTCAATAACCACCGACTATCGTATTTTCTTTGACGACAAAAACCCCTACATGATGGCGTTCGACGAGATCGAACGCACCTATACCAAACTCGACCGACTCCTCATCGTCGTCAAACCGAACGGCGATGATGTGTTCACTGCGGACAGCCTAGCGGCCATCAAGCAACTAACGGATTCCGCATGGCAAATACCCTACTCGACTCGAGTCGACTCAATAACAAATTTTCAACATACCATCGCCGACGGCGACGATTTGGTGGGTGCCGATCTCGTCGCGGACACGGCCGCCTTGGATACCAAACAGATTGCACTCATTAAATCGGTGGCTTTGCATGACCCCGCTCTTGTGGGTCGCGCGATCGCGACCGACGGCGGAGCTGCCGGCGTTTCGGTCACCATCACCGCACCCAGCGACGGAGAGCCAGTTGAGAACTTGGTGATGACCAAAGCCTGGCAGGTAATCGCTGATGTCCTCACAGACTACCCGGACCACGAGATACGCATCACTGGCGAGGTGGCGCTGGCATTGGCATTCTTTAACGTGTCACGGCATGACCTGACGGTACTGATCCCATTGATGCTGCTGTTTCTTGCGATCACCATGATGCTGGTCACCCGTTCAGCTACCGCATCAATAGCTACAATGGTGGTAGTAATTCTTTCTGCGGCAACCGGCATGGGTCTGGGGGGCTGGTTGGGATACGACATTAGTGGACCGTCCAGCCACGCCCCTGCGTTGATCCTCACCATTGCGGTGATCGATGCAATCCACGTACTAATCACGCTGCAGGTGCTGATGCAACGGGGCATGGACAGACAAGAGGCGATCGCCGAATCGATGCGGGTGAATTGGCAGCCCGTGTTTCTGACCAGTTTAACGACCGTAATAGGATTCGCATGCCTCAACTTTGCCGATGCGCCACCTTTCCAGAGCTTGGGGATCATATCGGCCATGGGCGCGACCGCCGCTTGGGTATACACAGTTACCCTACTGCCGGCACTGATGTCCGTGCTCCCTTACACTCCGGGCAGATCAGCCGAGCGTAAAACCTGGTCAATGGAGGGTGTGGCCAACTTCGTGATCCGCCATCGCAAGGTATTGCTACCGGTGATGTCGGGGGTGATCGTCCTTTGCTGTCTGCTGCTCACGCGGCTAGAGATCGACGACGACATGGCCACGTTCATGTCCAAAGGCACTGACTTTCGCGACTCCAACGACTTCGCCATCGAGCACTTGGCCGGAAACTACGTGCTGGAATACTCCATAGCGTCCGGCGAAGCAGACGGCATTGCCGACCCTGAGTATCTGAACCACCTCGACGCGCTCGCTAACTGGCTGCGCAGCCAACCGCGCGTCATGAATGTCAGCTCCTTCAGCGATGTCATGCGACGTGTGAATCGCAGTATGCACGCTGACCAGGACGAGTGGTATCGACTACCCGAATCGCGCGATCTAGCCGCGCAATATTTACTGCTGTACGAATTTTCTCTTCCCTATGGCCTGGATCTGAATAATCAAATCAATGTCGATAAGTCATCGACCAGATTGACGGTGACGATGAACCAGATCTCGACGATCGAGACTCATGAATTCATGACCACCATAGATGCTTGGATGACGGCCAATCTTCCCGCCGTCATGCGCGCTCACGCTACCAGTCCGCATGTAATGTTTTCGTTTATATTTTTCGAAAACATCCAATACATGTTAATGGGAACCGCGGTTGCCTTCATTGCTATTTCGCTTGTGATCCTAATTGCACTGCGTAGCACCAAGCTTGCGTTGTTGAGTTTTGTGCCGAATTTGGCGCCCACCTTTATGGCCTTCGGGATCTACGCCATATTTGAAACAGAGGTGGGACTGGCCGGCGCCTTCGTAGCGGTAACTGCATTGGGACTGATCGTTGATGCGACCGTTCATTTTTTGAGCAAATACATCCGTGCAAGACGCGAAAACGGCTTGTCCTGCGAGGACGGCGTGCGTTATGCATTCGCGACCGTCGGAACAGCATTGTGGGTCGGTGCTCTCGTATTGATTGTTGGTTTCATGATCCTGGCGCAATCGACGTTCAAGATTAACTCCGTGCTCGGATTGTTAGTTGCCGTCAGTATTGCGGTAGCGCTGGTCGTCGATTTTCTACTGTTGCCAGCTTTATTGATGGCGCTTGACAGACGGCCGGCAACACAATGAGCGGGGAGTAATACTTTTGAACACCTTCTGGGACTTCTGCCTCGCGACTTACAAACGCGAAGGGGTACAGGCCAGCGTGATTGCCTTACAAAACGCGCACGGCTTGGACGTCAATCTGCTTTTTTTCTGCTGCTGGCTAGCTGTCACTGGAAGGGGGCAGCTGAAAGCCTCCGAACTGCGGAGAGCTGACGGCGCTATCGAGGCGTGGCGGCGACAGGTGACACTGCCGCTACGCGCAAGCCGTGACACGATAAAAAGCAGTTCGGAGTTATGGTCGCTTAGCGGCGCCGCAGAAGTCCGTAACAGGGTGCTTGCCGCCGAAATCGATTCAGAACACGTGTCGGTAAAAATACTGGAACAGCTTGCTCCCATCGCTAACCAACCTGAGAAGGAAAGCTCGAGGCTCGCCGATGCTGTCATCAACCTGCACACTTACCTCGAAATGCTCGGTGTGAACCTCGACGATCGAGCATGCACAGATCTCTCCTATCTGGTTCACGCTAGCTTCCCGACCAGTCCCGAGGCATTGGTCACCAAACTTCTGAAAGCCCAAGCGCGGGGACTGAACACCTGAACGCCGCTAGGATAAACTAGGGCAGGCCAGCCCCCGGCACATCGACCGCAGCAATGTCGATACGGCATGTCGAATTGCCTTGCACAAGCTTCTCCGGCGTGGTGTCCGCAGAGAGCATGAAAAGTGTCCTCCGCTCGTCACCTCCCAGCATCGGCGCCACCGCACGCCGATCGCCAACATTGATTTCGTGTGTGATCTCGCCACCCTCGAGCACACGGACAAAGTTGCCGCTCATAAAACAGCCGAACCAGACACCACCTTCCGCATCAAGGCATATACCATCGGGCGTATGGTCGCCCACCTTGGCGAAAATTCGGCGGTTACTAAGTGTCCCATTGTCTGGATCGATATCAAATGCACTGAGATGCCCGGCGAACGTCTCAGCAATGATAAGGCGGCGACCCGAAGGGTCGATCACAACCCCGT
>CAZBOQ010000140.1:0-19514 GCA_964493555.1 uncultured Gammaproteobacteria bacterium
AAAACAACAACCCAACCTTAGGAGAATCTCATGCCCATCGTCGCGGCATTTCTTGTGCCCGGTAACCCATTGCCCTGCCTGCGTCCGGACAATCCGCCGTGGAATCCGATCCATAAGGGCTATCAGACCGCCAGTAAAGCGTTGGCGGCCTCTGGCGCCGAGGTGCTCGCAATCTACTCCACCCAATGGATTGCAGTACTCGATCAACTTTGGCAAACCCGGCCTCGGATCGAGGCCATGCACGTCGATGAGAACTGGCACGAGTTTGGTGAGTTGCACTTCAAAATGCAAATAGACACCGAGTTAACCGCAGCGGTGATCCCAGAGACGACGCCGCTGGGAGTTCGCTCCAAAGAGGTCAATTACGATGCTTTCCCGATCGACACAGGAACCATCGTTGCCAACAATTACCTCAATAGCGACGGCACGCACGCACTGGTCATCGGCTCAAACAACCTCTATCACGATTGGGACCTTACAGAGAAACTAAGTGGTATCGTCAGCGCCCAAGCCGATAAACTTGACCGCAAAGTCGCGGTAATCGGTGTCGGTGGGCTGTCTGGCACTGTTTTTCGCGATGAGATCGATATCCGCGAAGACCGCATCGCCAGCGAGAGCGACGATGAATGGAATCGAAAAATACTAGACCTAATGGTCGACGGAGATGTCGCTCAGTTAAAGAAAATCGCGCCCGATTACGCGGGCCAGGCACGGGTCGATATGGGTTTCAAACACTTTGCTTGGCTGCTCGGCGGCATTGGCGGTGAATTCAGCGGTGCGACCGTGCATGCTTATGGCCCGACGTATGGTAGTGGCGCCGCAGTTGTTGAGTTTTCGTTGTAAATCAACCCAGATCTGCTTCTAACGGATGCCCGTCAAGTGCAGGATTAGCACCGGGCAAACCGCTGAAGGACACGCTGTGATGCTATCGATGTAGGGTCCGACTGGGCGGATAGCTTGTCCCGTGATTACCGGACACCCTGTACATGGCCTTCGCTCCCACGACGTATGTGGGATGGAGGGAGTTGGCGGAACGAACTCTAACGGGCGAGTCGGCGGGCCAGGGACTTCAATACAGTAATGCGCTCGATGCTAGATGGATGTGAGCCACCGAAGCCACCCTTCGGCAGTCTGTATAGTTTTTCGTGAACGCGCGCAGCGGCGGCTGGATCGTAGCCAGCTTCGATCGACCAGATAACGCCCAAATAATCCGCTTGGCGCTCATGATCTCGACTGAAACGGGTTCCCGCCGCGGAGAAAACATTGCCACCCGACCGCTGCTGCTTCTCATGCTCTTCTTGGCTTTTTTCACCGTGCTTCAACTTAAGATGCGCAAGTTCATGACCGATGATGGCAGCAGCTTCGTGCATATCCGATTCAAATAGTTCCAGCATTCCCATATTGATCGCGACGACATTTGGCTTAATGTCGTTCGGTTCCTGCTGCTCGTCCTCTTTCTTGTTCCATCGGTTACCACTGCTCATTCTATCCTCGGGTTTTTCTCCGATTGGGCATTCCGGACAGGCCCACGCGTTCGGTTGCTTACCGCCAGTGATATAAAACTCCGTCTGGACTTCAGCGACTTCACGAAGTGCTGTCATCACCGCATACAAGTGCAACATCTGCCCGCCATCAACCCTTGCGATAATCCGCTCCCGTTTATCGCGGATGATCACTTCCTTAGCCCGCGCTTTAGCGATCTCTTTAACCGGATACAACCAATTGTCGTTCGCTGATGCAGGTGAGGATAAAAACAGGAAAGCAGCCAAGGTAACTACGAACGAAAAATGCAGCCAATGCGACTGCGGGATGGATCGATTTATCACGAGCGATTCCCTGGCACCATCAACCACACCGTTACTGCAAGAAGGACTTGATCTGGTCGGCCATGCTTTTACAAGCACTGGCCTGTACGCGCGCGAGTAGCGGGATGGGAATAACCACTGCTGGCATATACGACGTACCTTTTGTTTCCGCACTGATCCGGCCACTCAGTTCCAAATTTTCGAAATCCCAGATACTCGCTTCGTAGTTAGCCTCGTCGTCCCACGAGGCATAGCCGAAGCAACCACCACCGCCAGGGCCCACTGCGCAGGTCACACTGCCGGAGCTGTCAGTTCTTTCGGTAAAACCTTCAACCCAAACAAAATAGCGAATCCGAAAATCGGAAAACTTCTGGGCGATAAACGGGTTTCGCACCATGCGACCCAAATTCTTAACATTCATCGGCATGGTGCTGGTTTCAAAATGCGGATACATACTGTCGACAAACTCTTGCTCAGGGATCACGCTAATGGCACCCACACCCTGTCCGAGTGTGGAACCAACACAAGAGATGAAGTCTACTTCTGTTTCCTGCGTACTGCGATGACGGCGGCCTAATACAACCACGGTATCGTCAGAACCAATGATCCGCGCTTTTGGGGTTTCTCGATATTCGTCGATAACCGTAGAACTTTTACAGGCACCTAGCAACACGAGAACCATGAACGCTGTTACCACCTTCACAGTTAAACCCGCAAATTTCTGAGAGATTTTCAACATAGATCGACCTGATCACTATTGCAAACGCGCGGGATCTGCACCAACCATTCTCTAATATCCAAAACGGTGGGAAACCCCAACGCCAATTTCGCCCCGGCATCGCGAAAGGCAACGCCAATAGCAGCTTGTATGCCGGCATCGCGACTTTTCAAAAATTCCGAAGAACTTTTACCATAGCCGGTTAAAGGAAACTCCGATATCAACTCACCGTCGGGTTGATGGACTCTGATCGTATATTTTATCCACACCTCATAAAGATCAGTCTTGGTTTCGAACGGTAACGCGAACTGCATTTCTTCTATCGCCGGCGCCACAATAGCGTCCAGCCCACTGCCTGCAGCCACCGACAAGCTGGAAACCTGTTGCGTATCCTCAAACATCGAGGAAAGGATCCGATCAAACAACTCCACTTCCGCTGCACCACTACGAATCGCCCAGTTCGGACGGTCTTCAGAGTTTTCCTCATAAACATAGGTGCGGAATTTCACGTCGTAGTAGACGCCTACGGTCAGCGGCAGCTGCGCGACCAGTGGAGCCGGCACATCGCTAGTGGTTTCCATCATCAAAGACCGCGTGCATCCGACCAACAGCATCAATGTGACCAGCGCTAAGCAATTACCATATTTCATCATGTCCTGAACTCTATACTCGAGATTCGACTCTGAGCGAAACTATTGCAAGCCCACGAATGTACCATTGTTCTCTTGAGTGAGCTGCCGCATCAAACTGGCAAAGCGTGCATTGGTCTCCTGGTATTGGCGAGGGGTATCAGGCGGCGCCGGGAAACCGATAGCGTGGATCCGGATCTTGGGCCTCCCGTTCGCATCCTTCGGATTCAACCTTCTAACAGTCGTTACCACATCTTTTATGGAACCGGTCGAAAACTCATCACCAAGCACATAAATACTGATCTTCTTTCGAGGATCGTAAAAGTGACGGATCGCCTGGACGATACCCTCCACCGGGCTGCTATTGCTGAAATCCGTCCAAACTCGCATGGCGTTGATGATCGCACGGCGCCGACCCTCGGTATCCGGCATCCATTTGCGACGATACTGAGAGAACATGTATCCACCCATGTCACTCATGATCTGTATACCTTTGATCTGAGGATAGATATCCAAGATTGCATCCACTTGCTGGATCATCCGGGTCCAATGCATGTTCACCATGCTACCGGAGGTGTCAACTATAAAAATAATGTATTCGCTATCAACCGGTATACCGCCAACCAAAGTATTCTTGACACCGCCTAATTTAGCCATCAGGCGACTCATTTCCTCAGTAAGTTTTTGTGCCGCAATTTCGAGGTTACCTGCCACAATAGCGCCGACTGAGGCCTCTGCTGCAAGATCTGTCACCTTAGCTTTGGTATAGGCCAAATCGGTCTGCAGCCGTGCGACCTTGTCATCCCAAATGGACATCTGCTCGTGCTTCGCATTGAGATCACGATTCAATATCTTGCCGTCGCCGCGCAAGTCGAACAGTTGCGTCTGCAGTTCTCGAACCCGGCCTTCGATTGGGAGAGGGGATGCTTCAGGCGTAACCGGACCACCAGTTTTAGCGATCATCAACAGTAATATGATCGCGCCGAAACCGCAGGTAATCACATCCAGAAACGAGATGCCAATCGGTTCGCTCTCGCTGCGTTTGTTCCTCACGGCCAATCCTCCGACGGACTCATAAATGAACCACCGGTGCTCTGCGCCAACTTCCAATAGGCGGCGGAGGCCTTTGGATCACCTTCCAATTTTGTCAATATGACATTTATCGGGACATGAGCGGGCAGCTTTTTGAGCGCCTTGGTAAAAACTCTTAGACGATCTATGCCGGAAATAGTTGCACCCCGCGGAGCACCGTCACCAAGCGTGGGTAGGCCGTCTGTGATCAGATAGACGTTGTCGGGGGGCGGGTGTAAGTCGTCAATGGCTGCAAACGCTTTTTCGAGATTGGTGCCTTTTTCAGGGATGATTCTACTGATGTTGTCAAAGGCCTTGTTAGCCCGGATCTTGTCTTGTACCGCCACCCATTCACCTTTTGATGAGGGTATCGCAGCGACGGTTTCGTCGTTGAAGGTATAGACTTGGAAATTCGCGGTCAGTGGAAACTTCGCTGTCAACCAATCGACAATTTCTACGGCATTGCGCCATTTGGGGGCAGTGCGTTTGCGCTCGTCGCGCATGTTTCGACGGCGCACAATATTGACGATGGATTCATCCAGCATACTTGCCGAGACGTCCAACAAAATCAGCAAATGATCGCCACCAAGTTGCAGTCCGGTAACATATGCACGACTGCCGTCACCCGCGAACTTCCGCGCATCCTCGCCGCTGGTCTGTATTTCAGTAATGAGCTTCTGCTTCTCAGATTCAAGCCGCAGAATCCGTGCCTTAAGTGTTTCCAGCTTGGTCTCTGCTCCATCAGGTACAAGCTCATCAGTAGTGGCCTCGATCTCCGATATCTGTTCCATGATCCGCCGCGCCAGGCCTTGCGCGATCGCAAGCCTGTCATCTACATCGGAAATCGTATTGCGAATCCTGACAAGATTTTCCTTGCCCTCGAGCACCTCTTCTTCCAGCAACATCACCTCGGAGCTAATGTCCGGTCGTATCGTCAGCTCCTGTGTGTTTGCATCGACATTGTGTTTAATAATGAGAAACAGAAGAACAACCGCACCGAAGCCACAGGACATGATGTCCAGAAAGGATAAACTGAATGGCGACAACCGTCGGCGGTTGGTTGCCATCTCAATCGCAAACGTTGATAAGCAGATACTCAGCGTCGGTCCCGATCAGACCAATGACATCGCCACCGCGCACGGCGGCACGATTCTTCACTGCCAATCCGTTAAGCAGGACCGAGATATCGCCTTCCGGTCGAACGATTACTTCGTCGCTGTGCTTGGAGACAGAACAACGAGATTGCGCCGTTTTGGTTCTTGAAGTTCCGTCGGTGCTCGATAAATACAATGGCCGATCGTTAATCGCATAGGCACGGTTGTCGCGCATGATGTGCGTTGGCAACGATGCCACAGCCAGCAGTGTTTCGAGCGGCTTAGACCGACCCGCGCTAGGGGCCTCCATCGCTGCCGATTGACCACTTGCCGGTAAACTGGTCACGAAATCGAGCGTCGGTCCTTGTGAATGGATTTTCTGCAACTGAGAGCGACATCCTTCGAATACGCTGTCGGCCAGCACCAACTGGGCGCCAGATATTAAGCCAATGAGTCCAGGAAAATTTGCTAAGCGATCGCTGACAAGCTTAGTGTCACTTGTCGGCAATGCCTCCACAATTCTCTTATAAAGCGGAGCCAGGGCTGTCCGCACCGAGTCAACAGCTACCTTGGTGTCATATTGGATACCCTGATAAGGTATTTCCACCGTGGCGTCTGAACCTTCCAGCAGGGTTTGCAAGCATTGTGGGATCTGGTCATAAAGTAGTTGTTCAGTCTCCGCGTGGTGTTGCGGATCGAAGCGCGTTTGCCGTATAAACAAATCGGCGATCGCTGAAGCGGTCAAGTCGAACATTTCCGATAACCCGACACCATCTACAACCTGAACCTCTCCGCGGGTCACCTGCTCGTCAACCGTCAAGTGGGTAATGAGAACTCGGTGTAGATGCAAGTCCACATGGACTTGGTATCCAGACGCCGCCACCGACGCTGCGGCGGCTACTGAAATATCTACCAACCCGACAGCCCTATTAAAAGGACTGGCCTCCACCAGACCAAGTAGCAACGCTAGCTGGTCGTTGCTGAATGTACCGGGAACGGCAAATAGGACTTCGTCTGGTTCACCTGATTGCTCGTGGAGCGCTAAAAGGTGTGCATACGCAAGATCCGCATGATGACGCGCATAGGCAGAAGGATTCTGCAAAGGATCTTGATTGAGGTTGCTCCAATACCGATCGTAAACTGCAAGGGGATTCAAGCGCGCCTGCCGTGCTGCCGCTGTGCCGACTTCGATATTCTCGTTGTGCCCTACGGCAAAACCAGGGCTACGCAATATGATCTCATGATCATCAGCCACCCGGATTTCGCCATCGTTGAGCTCAATGATCACCACAGTCATTGGCAGACTTGCTAGCGGACTTGAAGATGCCGGATCAACGAGACATCGCAATAATTCTGGCTATCAAGTACCAGGCGTTCCTGTGCCAGCTGAAGCTGATGCATTAGAAACATGATGAATATGCTGATGACTAGGGCAATAAACGTCGAGTTAAAAGCAACGCCCAGACTTACGGTTACACCAACGATATCCCCTTCCACGGCCCGGTGTGCCTGTCCCAACGCTTCACCGATACCGCGCACCGTGCCAATAAATCCGATCGACGGGATCGCCCATATGATGTATCGCGTCATCGACAGTTCCGAATCGAGCCGATTGGATTCGGTTTCACACACTTCACGGATCGCTCCCGCAACGTCTTGAATGCTGCGTGTCGACCCGAATCGTTGCAAGCCGCTGAGTAGCGCTCTAGGCAACAAATACTCACGTTCCTCATCAGGCAAGGCCTGCAAGGGCCGCGAATATTGGCGCGCATCCTCTGGCAATATACTCGTACCCGGTGGCACATCGAGCAGCGACCTTGCCAATAGCGCCTGCTCTTCCAAGGCGGCTTTGGCCTTCAGTCCAATGATAGCGATCGCCCAAAACGCGAGAATAAAACAGGCTTCCTGCTCGAAGTCCTTAATAACGACAAAGATGGAACGATTGACTTCGAAGCTTTCACCAGCTGCCTGCTGAGCTCGTTGTTGCTGCAGAATCAAATCGGCATTGGGACGCACGACCATTACATAGACCGAATGTACAACAATCAGCGAAACGATTAAGGCGAATAACTGATAGAGGAAATCTGAGCCGGGGCTGTGTTTCATACGTCGACCTTCAAATATCTACCGGGAATTTCGCCGAGAGATCCTCGGACAATTTCTCGGTTGGATCAAAGACATCTGGCGTCTCAAATTCCGGCGCTGGCGCTGTGGACATTGTGGGCACCGGCCTCGTTTCCGCTTCAGGCGCTTGCGCCGTAGTATCCTCTGCCAGTTCCTGGGCTTGGGAAGTGACAACGCCAAGCACCATCAAGACAAACGCCAAAATTCGCATAATTTCACTCCAGAAATCGGGCAATTCTGAAACCTACATCCTCTCGCGGTTTCGCTGAATAATCCCTGAATGATAAACGTAGCTCGGTCTTCCATCCATGCGCCCAGCTCGAACCCCTAATAACATGGTAGTCACCGCTTTCCGGCCCCATGGGATTAACGTCCACCTGATTGGGGCCTTGCACAGCAATATGGTAGAAATCGTTCACCCACTCAGCGACGTTGCCACCCAGATCATGAATGCCTTTTAGATTACTTGGAAATCTGCCAACCGGCGCCGAAACCAAGTAGCCGTCGTCGTAGCCACGAAGATACCTAGCGAATAACTCTGAAGCAGTTTCATCTGCATAATTGCCATTGTTCTTAACAGGCGTTGAATCCGCTCCCCACGGATACTTGAGTATTGAATCGCGCGAGTTTGCGCGCGCAGCCCACGCCCATTCAGCCTCAGTGGGCAGGCGGTAACCAATAGCCTTTTTATCGAACCCGACGATCTTTCCACCCTCCTCGAGGTAGAAGGGCCGTAACGATTCTGCTTCACTCATCCAGTTGCAAAAGGCAGCCGCCTGCTCCCACGTAACATTTACCACCGGTTGTGTGGGCGCGTCGAGCGAGTTGCCCCGCACCAGACCGGATGAATGGCCATTGTCGAAAGCCTGGAACTCCTCGTTACTAACTTCTTTGATGCCAAGATAAAAAGCCCGAGTCAAATTGATTTTACGAAGCGTTTCGTTCGCTCTACGTCCGGCTTCACGACGTGAAGCGCCCATAGTAAACGCAAACGGGTAATTCAGTTTCAACGTCTGTCCAACACTAGTGGTAATGACCGATTTGGTACTATCAAGCTTGGCTTGACGCAAAGTCTTCAAAGTCACCGACACTTGTTGGGCGATACCACTGCGCGGCGTGATCCGCGTTTCGTAGGAGACATAGCCGTCTCTACGGATCTCGATATGATGGGGGCGAGCCGAGAGCTCTATTGTCTGCTTACCCCCACCGCGAAGCTTCGCGTCTACGTAGACTTTAGCGTCAGCCGGTGTGACATCGAAGGCTACTGTGGAAACCTCAGCCGAGAGCGATACGTCGACGCGCTTCTGCTCGCCCGATTGGCCGGTTATCTTTCGGGTGACTGCCTTGTATCCCCGTTTGAAAAGCCTGATGGTTGTTTCCTTCCCTGGGCCGATCTCGAGTTCCAATGGAGTAAGTCCCTTGTAATCACCGTCAACAGTAGTACTCGCGCCAGGCGGCACAGTAACCAGAAGCACCACTGAATCAGCTGGTTCAAGCTCGATATCGGCATAACTCATGGGTTCTTGGGCCCTGACGGTCAAGGAATCGCGCCAGGCTTTGTAACCCAAGAGTTGTACACGTACGTTCCGTTTGCCCTGTAGGATGTCAACCGTTTGCGGCGTCTCTCCGACCAATTCATCGTCAACGAAAATCTCCGCGCCGGCTGGCACCGAATCAAACTCAACCTCGGCCCAGGCAGGCAACAACTCGATAGCCAAATCCTGTTGCCTGTCCAAACCTTCGATCTGCACGGTAGCCTCGTAATCGAAAAAGCGTGGCGCACTGACGCGAAGCTGGTATTCGCCATGTGGAATATCTCGCACCGTGGTTGGCGTTTCACCCATGGCCATGCCGTCGAGAGAGATCTGCGCTCCACTGACAAGACCGCTGTCGAGTTTGAGGTGCCCGGGCAAGCGCCTCAACGCAAAGGAATACTCCTGGTTCTGCTCTTCGTTGACTACCAGCCACTCATCAACGGAGTGGTATCCGACGGCGTGCAAGTGTAAAGGATAGTCGCCGGAACGAATCAGGTATCGATCCGCTAACCGAAGCTTAAACACTGCCGAGAGCTCAGCCTGTGTCGTCGGTGGATCGGTAACGATATAGACCGCCTTAGCAGTCAAAATAAACCAAACGACCGCGGCGCTTAATAACAGTGCACCCGCTATTATCACCGAACCGACACTTATCGTGCGCGGTGGCTTTTGCGTAGGTTCATTAAGCGGTTCGAATTGAGCTGGCTGAATGCCGTTTGGCGAATCCTGTGGAGCTCCTCCACCAGGCAGCTGCTGACTCACCGTATCCATCAAATCGCACTCGCCGGCAGTCAAGAACCGCTTCCGAAAGCGACCTTTGTCTGTGCCTGTATGGTAACAGTCTGGATGGGCTTACCCGACTCAACCAGAAACTCAACGCGGACATCCCGGTAGCCTTCACGATAACCAAGTGCAACATAGCGCCCAGGCCGCACGCTTAGGTTCTTACTAGTGAAATATCCGAGCTCACCGACTTTGTACAGCACCACTTTGGTTAGATTGTCGGATTGCAATTGCACCGAAACCGGCGTCGAGGCGCTGTTTAGCAAACCTGCTAGGCGCGCGATCTGTTGTTTCAGTTTGGGTCCTGGATTAGCCGTCGCGGCAACCATGCGATGGAAGTTGGTAATCTCTTGATAGACCCCAGAATCATAGAGACGTGTGGGCTCAGCGAAAACTTTCACGAATCGATCATCGATCTGCGCGCGAAGACTCGCTCGTTTCTTTCCCACCTGAGCATCGGTAAGTGCCCCATCCTTCTCAAGCGCAGCGTCATATTTTGCCAGCGCATCATGCCATTTCTCTTCACCCTCCAACGCCCGTCCATCACGCAACAAAGCGCCTATCCTCAATTCGATAAGATTCTGATTCGTCTGAGCGATCGCACTACGAGCGTCGGCCGAGTCGGGTTTTATCTTTAGGGCCCGGGAAAATGATTTACCCGCTTTGTTGAATTGACTGGCGCCCAACGCGTTAAAACCAGCTGACATCAACGCATTGAAGTCACGTTCGCGAATGCTCGCCTCGGCAACTGTCAGCTGCCGTTTCACCAGCATGGACTCGTCATCTTTGGCCAATGCTTGCTCATAAATGGCTTTTGCCTCTTCAAACTGTGCGGCCTTGAGCAACTGGTCACCCTCGTTTACCAGTGCCAGCACCTCATCCAGAGACTCCGCGCGGGCAGCGCCCGACAACGCCAAGCGGTCTATGGGATCAATCGCCAAAGCGAGCTCGAACGCTTCGTGCGCTTCAAGCGCCTCACCCACGCTTAACGCCTTGATACCGCGCTCCATGGTTTGTTCAAAAATAACATCCACTTGTTCAGTGAGCTCGTCGAATATCTCCAATGCGGAAGAATATTCACCATGAGCTTCCTTGAACTTCTGGAGGCTGTAAAGTTGATCACCCGTTTGCGCGTGCTCCATAGCATCCTTGTACTGTGCTTCTGCCCAAAGGGTAACACTATGGTCCACCAGCGTTTCCTGGGATTCGAGCATGCTCGCCAAGATCTCCTGGGTGTCTTTACGTATTTTTGATTGCTGCGCGCGTTCCCATGGGGTGACAGCGGAGCCGCCCCGCCCCTTCAAGGTGGGACTTTTCGCGTCAACCCCGGGTTCGGAAATGCTTGTCGTCTGCACAACCTCCAAAGACGGCATAGGCACCCAGTTCGGCAGCAGAAACACGACACTGGCAGCGGACATCGACAACACGATCAATGCTGCCAAAAGCAGAGCACGATTTTTAGGGGGTACGTTTCCCTTCGGGGTTTGGCCAGCCTCCGATTTCGCCGTGAGGTCAACAGCAGCGGGCTTGATCTGGGCAAAGCCCGCCGCGGACGTTCGCTCTTTATCGGAGACCATCGCCCGCAGTCAGCAATCGCAAAGGCGTCAACACCTTAATTGTCGGTCGATTCGAAGGTAACCACCTCGAATTCACCGCTCGGTACGTCATAGCTACTGTGTCACGGTTGCAGCTTGCCCAGTTTCGTGCTCGTACATGTCCTTCAATATCAGGCGCCATTGACGATACTGCTCCTGCACCGAGCCGGACAAGGTGACCGTACGCTCTTCAAGCTGCATGCGGTGCGGTTCCATTTCGGAACGCATGGAGTTGGAGATTTCTTGCAACGCCTCCGCGTGTACCTTTGCTTCCTCGCGTTTTTGCATGCCACTGTAGATCGCAGTTGCACCGGCGCCGATTGCAACATGACCCGCCGTACGGGCCGTGCGACTGCCGGTACCCTGTGCCAGGATCCCTGTGGCTACTGCAAGTATACCGCCGATGAGACGCTGATTTGCCTGCGATTTCACCTCTCGCAGTGCCTGATCTTCCTCATAAAAAGCGCGCCGCCACTCAAAATAAGGATCGTACATACGCCCCACAAATGAGCTGTAGTACTCCTGCATGGTGTCGATGAACATATAATCGCGTTCGCGTATTTGTCTAATACGCATCAGAATGGGATCGTCGGAAGCTGGCAAACGTTTAATAAACAATCGGCCCTTACCATCAGTATCGAGGTGTTCGGAATACGCCTGTGCACTAAACTCCTTTGCAAACTTGAGCTCAGTGATAGTCCTTAGTCCTAGGACGTCTTCGGCACTGAACCGCTGGTAATAGGCAAGCATGTCATTGGTAATCTGGTTGTAAACACTCAGAAAAGGCTCGCTGCGCTTCGACACGGTACTATCATACGAATACTTGCTCGCCGTACCCGCATACTTCTTGGTATACCAGTGATTGCCAGATGAGTCGGCCAAGCTTATTTCCAACTCTAATACCGCGCCGTCAGATCGCAAGATCTTCCCATTGATCCACACATCCATTTCACTCAAGCGATCCGGAACGACCCGAACGATACCCCAATTCCCGCTATCTTGAATGGTGTTAGCTAGCGAGAACGCCATGTAACGCGCTTCCGCTTCACGGATACCAGGGTAGACCCCAGGCGCATCTTCGGTGATACCCTCGATGCCTGCATCTAGGATGTCGACGCCAACGTCCAGTAACAGCTCTTCAGGAATGACTACCGAGTGCGCGACGATTTCCTCAGTGGCAGTGGTTCTGACGGTTGTACTGTTACAACCAACTATCAAGGCACACGTGAGTCCCAGTGAAATATTGAGCAAGATGGTTCTCATTTAGGTTTAGCCTTAAGCAGCCCCTCCTTTGTACTTTCGATACTCATCCCAAAGGCGTTCTCGCAATTCTGGATCCTGTTCTTTCATCGCGGCCTCGCGCAGCTGACGGGCAATTACATCATCGCCCCGGCCATCACCGACGTCCGGTGGTAGCGGTGCCCGTACAATATCTTTCGTTTCCCGCTCACGCCCCATCGCCTCGCCTTTCAGGTCACCCTCAGAGGCATTGTCAGGCGGCAGCGGAGAATCGTCGATCAGCGCGGTTTGTAATGGGTCACCGTCACTGTCTGCATAATCCGAATTATCCGAGCCGTAACCGCCGACACCGTCTTCGTTATCGCGTCTCGCGACCTTTTGACGCTCTCCCTGCATCAGTTCATCGAACTTCGTGAACCGTTCATTAAGTGCACTGTCCAACTGGGCATGGTGTTCGCCCTGTGTCATCGTTCGCTGGTGAGCTGTCTCTGTTTGTCCTTGCCCCGCCGGCTGCTGCCCAGCTTGTTGCGCAGGGTCCGGCTGCTGCCAGTCCTTCGTGCTTTTATCGACCGCCTTTAGCGCTTCAGCAAGTATTTCGTCATCGGTCTTGCCCTCAGTCCGAGAACCTACATTCTGCCCCTCACCGCTCTGCTTGCCCGCTGAGTTGTCATTCTCCTTGCCCACCTGACGGCCCTCTTTACCGTGATGGCCTTGGCCCTGCGTTGGTAACTGAGCGCCGGGACTCTGCCCCTGATCGGAATCGGTGGCGGGCGACGAGCCAGTGGGTACGCTCCCGGGGATACTGGGCGGGCCGGAAATCGACCCGGTAGTGGAGCGCGTGGATGATGACTGGCAAGCACACAGGGCAACAGCCGTAAGCACAAGCACCAGCAAACGAACAATTTTTTTAGTCAGCATCGTGTTTCGTATCTTCATCCTGAGTCAAACCCTCGACAGCTCTATCAATAACCAACCACGTAGCGCATATTCACGGAAGCGCTCTGTACAGGTGTACCGTTTTCCATCCGCGGGCGAAACCGCATCGACCGAATAGCCCGCCGTGCACGACGTTGTAAGCTGAGATCTCCGGCTGGCTGCGACTCTAAGATTTTTATGTTCCGGGGTCGCCCAGAGCTGGTTACATAAAAAGACGCTAACGCATAGGCCCTGGGCTCGTTAACTTCTTCCGCCGCTTTCGGCGTCGCCACATCCTCGTTCCCGTCTTCCGCTGGAAATCGAAGCGCCGGCAAGGCTTTTGGCCGCGAGAAAAACTGTTGTATGTGCTGCTGCTCGACGCCCTCCGAGACCAACGCAGAATATGCTTCCTCGTAGGCAATTCGCGCGCTCTGCTTCCGGTTAAACAATAAATACCAATCGGCCAGCAAGGTCAGCGCAATACCTCGCGCCTCAGGCGGGGTTTCGTTATTAACGGCGTGGATATCCGCCATGCGTCGCAGTGCCGTGCGTCCTTCGCGATAGCCGCGAGCAACCAATTCAACCCTAGCCAAACTTTCGTTATAGGTGCCAGCACGCGCACCCGTGCCCGGGTCTTGGGCGGCCACCGCAACGTAATAGCTTCCCAGCGCGAACCCGTAAAGCGGCCCGAGCAAGCGTGGATCATTCAGTCCATGAGCGGCTTCACCAATAATTACCGCTTTATTGAATGCGTGGGAGGCTTTGCGCAAGTGGACCATCACTGGAGATTTGGTTTCCAACTCGGTTGCACGCAGGTGCCAGCGGCCAAGCCGCTCCAATACCGCTATTAACCTGGGATCACTCTCGCCGTAGGCGCGAAGATGTAGCCAATAAAGATATTGTTGATATCCATCGACCTGTTCCCAATCTCCAAGAACCGTGTGGCTCTCTATCAAAAGCTCTATGAGCGCCGCTTGCTGGAGGTGGTGTAGGCCGTTATTTACCTTATCGAGGTGCAACGCCTGTTCGAATGAGTCGATTGCAGCCGGGTGGTCACCTTGACGCTGCTGGCTCAAACCCATGCCAAGCAACTGCTCGGCGAGACGATCATCGTACACCCCGTATTCGCTCATCAACCGTTCGATAGTGCGTTCGTACTCCTTGATGGAATGGTCTCGCTGCTTACTGCTCGTGGCGATCAGCTCGTCGATCTCAGCAGTTTCCGGATTCACCATTTCAATAGCATCACCTGGGGTCGCAACCGCCTCATCGGCTCCCAGAGCCTCGTCGTCGGGTTCGGCCGCCCAAACGCCTCCGGGCAACGCGATCAAGGCCGCCAATACTATGCCTACTGGAATCCGGTTGTAGTTCATGATCATGTCAGGTGAACCCTTAATACCTTTGATATCAATGGCCGACCAAGGTTCCGCAATAAGTCATCGTAGCGGATCAGCGGGAAAGATTCCTGACCCGCCCTACGTGGTTTACTATCCTAATGACTAGGAGTGGCGTGTTCTGACCCGTCGTTGGGACGCCTTAATGCATCAGCGGGTATCGCCGGGCGTGCACGGCTGGATATGGTGCATTGCTTGATTAGCTGAGCATCAGTCTCCCCACAACAAGCTTCGTGCCAAAAACACATGGCCTTCATAGGATCACCGGTCTGCGTCTCTATGATGTTTACGGCCTGCTTATAGATAGCGTCGGCTGCGTAAAAATGTTCGGTAAGGGTACGGCCAGAATCAACGTAATAGGCACTGATATGCCAAACACGAAGTTTCTTAAGCAGCGGCAGTAGACGCGGATCATCGGCCGTGTAGTTTCGCCGGTAAACCCAATGCACGAAGTCATAACTGTCACCTACCGATGTCCAGTCCTTGAGCGCCGCCTGACTCTGGACCATGAGATCGAGGATCGGTAGTTGCTTCAGATTGTAAAGACCTTGATTGATCCGGACGAGGTGCCATGCACGCCGCAGCACGTCCAACGCTTCGTCATGTTGGTCAGCCCTATGAAGCGCTTTACCGAGCGCAAGTAGATGTTCGGCAAGCTCCTTTCCGTAGGCTCCGTACTCGGCCTCCGCTGCCACTACTGCCTGTTCGAAGTCGCCGATGGTCTGAAACACGGGCGTGTTCTCGTCGAACGTGAGCTCAGTTTCCAAAACCTCCTCAGTCTCTATTGGCGCGTTAACTTGCGTGCCTTCGGTGTTACCTAGCGCCGGCTCAGCAGCAACGTAGCAGGCACATACAATCAGTGTCAGAAAGGTCGTTCGTTTCGTCGCAGCAATTGACATAAATATGGCTTATAAACTTCAGCCCTGTAAATATGCGATCACGTCATCAACCGGCAATATGTCAGCATAGCGACGTTCGATATCAAGAAGGTTTGCGTCGTGCGGACCACGATCGACGTCGCCGACGCATTCGCGTGCCACAATCGTGCGCCACCCATGGGCGAAACTATCAATTACCGACGCACGAATACAACCGCTAGTGTTACAGCCACAAACAATCACGGTATCAACTTTATGCTTGATGAAAAACGCGTGTACCGGCGTTGCAAAAAAAATAGACGGTCCGGTTTTGGTGACTTTGAAATCGTAGGCGCGATCATAGACGCGGGGATCGATCTCCACACCAGGGCTACCGTGAAAAAAATCACCGTTATACATCGCTGTGATTTTCCAATGCGGCATATCCGCGACACTTTGGTAGGCCATAGCGCAAGTTGCTATCGGGATACGTTTATCCCTTGCGACCGCTAAGAGTCTTGCCGTATTCTGCACCGCGAGTTCGACGAGATCTGACCCCCCCATTTCGAATTGCGGCTCGATATAAGCGCGTTGGAGATCGACGACGGCGACTGCCGGGCGTTCGCCGAAACCGACCGCTCGCTTGCCGAAGCCCATCTCGCGATAGGCGTCGATCATCGTCGCATTCTTCGCTTAGCGTTCAAAATATCCGCGGGCGTGATCTGGCGTTTGCACGCCGCGGGCATGCTTACTGGCAAACCGCCGCCACATGGTCAATTCAACATCGGGTTGAAACAACCGCTCGCGCTGCCAACCGTCTTCCTCCGCGTAAAACTTGTGCATCTGCCGCCGTGCAAACGCATCGTCAACAGTGAAGCCTTCGACGGCCGGCACTTCCCACAGAATCCGTCCATCCTCCTCAAGCCATCGCTCGGCCTCTTCCTCATCGTCGGTATGGATGACACCAAACTGAAAATAATAGTGCGCGTCCTTGTTCTTGGGTACGTAAAACTCGTAATGCGTACACTGCGGCGCGGGGAAGGTGGTGACCTTGAGTGAAGACGGCAACCACAAGCCCACAGTGCCGAGACGGATGATGTCGGTCAGTGCGGCAAGTTCTTCCGATGTCTTACCACGCGCAAGCGGTAATATGAGCTCTTTGACACTACCGTCACGCATCGGTATCGAGGCGGTGTGATTGAATGTCGTCTTCTCGACCCGGCGGGTAAAACCTTTGGGGCCATTCTCATGCTCCTGGTAACGGGTCGTATCCAGCACATCTTCTTTACTCGAGGTATAGCCGTAGGAAGTGTGCATCCCAGCGTTTATACACATATCCGACCAGTTATGGATGAATTGATGACCGGGATCGTAGCCGTTCTCACAACCCAGCCGCCAATTCGATGCGATCTCATACGGCTCCGCACAATACACCACCGCGTTGTCGTCGAGGAGACCAGGGGCAACGTCATGATGCAACGGCGGTGGTTCGATATCGCCGACGAAAACGAAGATAACGCCTTTGCGTTCCTGTACCGGATACGTTTTGACCTTGCATTTACCGATCATTTTCGAATCGGGAGAACTCAAAATCGTGCGTAGCTCCCCGCTGTCTATGTCGTAGGTCCATGTGTGGTACCAACAAGTGAGAGTTTCCTTTGTGTAAAATAATGGTCGAGACGAAAATCTGATACCCCTATGCGGGCAACGATCCTCTAGCGCCCTCACTCTACCCTCTTGACGCATCAGCAGAATCTCTTCTCCCAGAAGTTGGACGGTTTGAGTATCACCCTCGGCTAAATTTCGTGATAGCGCCGCTGGATACCAGTAGTTACGAAAACCTAACTCCGCATCGAGCCAGGTTTGCCAAGGTTTCTTTACCCCAGTTTTTGATTTTGGCTGCTCGACTTGGTCTTCGGTTTCGCGGTGCAAAGTAGTAGTAACGTCCGCCATATTCGTTAACTCCTCAAATACTCGATATGGATCCGGTTGAACTCTTCTGGTTCTTCCCACTGCGGCCAATGTGCACTGTTGTCAAGTATCGCCAGATCCGAATCTGGAATGAGACTAGCACCCTCTTCCGCCAGAGGCACAAGCTGACCTGGATTGTGCTTAGTCCAGAGAACAAGTGTCGGACAAGGGATGCTTTCTAGCATATCGCGACGGTACCACTTAGCCTGCAGCTCCGAATCCAGCAGCGCGCCGATGCTTTGCTCGGCAATCTGGCGGATTACCGCAGCGCGGCCGGACTGCGAATAAATTTGAAAACGGGCTTCGACAAGCTCATCAGTAACGCTACTGTCCTCATGCATCAGCCAGCGGATCCGTGCCCGTATTGCATCGCGATCCGGCACTCCGCTGGCGGCCTTGCGCGAACGGTCCAACAATTCTTGCAAATCCTTCGCCCCCTCGTCGGTAGGCGGCAGCATCATGCCCGTATTCATTACGATTTTCTCAACCCGATCAGGATGCTGTAACGCGAACCAGGAAGCAACCGTGGCCCCCAACGACTCCCCGGAAATATGCGCTTTGTCAGCACCGATCGCATCGAGAAAGGCCAGCATATGATCGATGTAGCATTGCATGCCGTAGTCGAGTTCCGGCATGTCGGTATATCCGTGGCCAACCATGTCGATAGCGTAGACATGAAAATGCTTTGCATGCGCCTCGATGTTCTTAACATAGGCCTCCGCGTGGCCGCCGGTACCGTGCAGCAAAACCAAAGTCGGTCCTTCGCCCGCCTCAATCGCACGGGTTCGTACGCCGCCGGCGTTATAAAACGACTGCCTGAATTCGACACCCTGGAGGACGTTCCAAATGCTCTGACCCATTAACCTCTCCTTTGTTGTAATTCGATCCGTGAGTTCACGCGGAATTATAACGATCTCTAGCCGTCATCGCCGTCGGCGTCGAACAATTTGTCCAATGCCGATCGTGCTTTGTCCGCCTCCGATTCAAGATCGGTACCAGGTAAATCGAACAACGCGCCGAGCTTGGACTGCGCAGCGGCTGCAGCCGTTTGATCAGGACGAATATACACGTTCGGCCGGGCCTCGAAGTAGTCGCAGAAATTCGCGCGGTCCTTGTGCTGCACCTCATCAGCGATGGGTTCCCGGCACGCTTTCGCAACTGCAGTGTCATACAGTTCGCAAAGTTTGCAGACCCGTACATCGGCCGTACAGACTGGGCATTCGGCAGTGCGGGCAAGCGGCTGCGGCAGCTCATCAAGTGGGGCTCCGCATTTCCAACACTTCAGATCATCGATCCGGGCAACCATGTGCTTAAGAAGCGTCGCCCGGGGACGAACTTGTAAAGTGGGGAGGGAGAGCGAGTACCGGGATATCGCCAAACAGAGCCACGCAAATTAGGCTGATCTTGGTGTTCTCTTTGCGACACATACAATGTTGACACTCACGTAAATGTTTTTCTCGATCTGAATCCACTCTACGGATGCTAATGTTTGAAGGGGTCCCGATTCATTTTTCCATTTTAGGGACGGCGTCGGCAATCGTTTGTTCCATCTTCTTACCGAAACCAGGCATCCTCTGGATGTCCTGATTGTCGATCGCCTGTTGCAATTGTTGGAGATCCTGCAGCGGTAGATTGTCGTACAGCACCTTGACGCGCTTGATGCCGAGACCCGGAATCTTGAGTAGGCGCAGATAAATCTCTGGGATCTTAGCTTCCAACTCCTCCAGTTGGGGCAGAGAACCGGTCTCGACCAATACTTTTATTTTCTCCGCGATTGCCTTGCC
>CAZBOQ010000141.1:0-5322 GCA_964493555.1 uncultured Gammaproteobacteria bacterium
CGAACCTGTTGGTCGCACGACGTAACCCTGCCTCCGGGTCGACGCCGAGGTGGCGAGCCATGTTGGTACACGCAAACAAAAGATCACCAATTTCAGCTTCTAGTCGATGCCGGTCTCCCCCCGCAGAAATTTCGGCTTCCACCTCCTTTAGTTCTTCTCGCACCTTGGCAGACACCAAATCGACTTCACACCAATCGAAACCGACACCGGCGGCGCGACGCTGGATCTTCGCCGCTCGACTCAGAGCAGGCAATGCACGGGCTATCCCGCTCAGCGCACCGAACTTCTGGCCGTCGGCGCGTCGTGCACGTTCGGCACGTTTTTGCGCTTCCCATCTACCTTGCAGACCTGCCGCGTCGCTAGCGGGCGCATCTGCAAATACATGTGGGTGTCGGCGGGTAAGTTTTTCTGCCAAAGCATCCACTATGTCGGAGAAGTCAAACAAACTGTTTTCCTCCGCGATTCGCGCATAAAACACAACCTGAAAAAGCAGATCACCCAATTCCTCAGGCAACTCGTCAAATGAACCTCGTTCGATCACATCCGCCACTTCGTAGGCTTCTTCCAAGGTGTGTGGGACTATTGTTTCGAAGGTTTGCGCCCGATCCCAAGCGCAACCACGCTGCTCATTCCGGAGTGTCGCCATAATCTCCAGTAACTTTTCGATCCCAACGGTAGCTTTGTTTGCTAACCTATTCATAGTTTGTACCCAGCTGCTTGATTTTCATATGTTAATCGCATAAAACATCGAAGTCCTTAGAAAGCAGGCTCTTCCGAACGGCAAACATAATGATGAACCCGCTAATACTGCGACTCGATATTTCCGGTTCCCCGGTGGCATGGGTCCCCTGGCAGGACGCGGTGTGCCTATATACCAAGGACATGGTCGCCTGGACCGCCGGTGAACGTGCATTTACGTTTTATGGCGGTATTTCCCGCCTCACGGGCCAGCGCTCTAGCGTTACCGTCAACTCCATTATCGCGGTAAAACAATCGTCCGTGTTAAGGCACGAAAGACGCGGCGTCCCCCCCCTCAACAACAACGAGCTATTTCTGCGCGATGGGAATCTTTGTATGTATTGCGGAGACGAATTTCCTGATTCTGCACTGACTCGCGACCATGTGATTCCGGTGTCGCGAGGTGGTCAAGATCGCTGGTCAAATGTGGTCACAGCCTGCAAGCATTGCAACACACACAAAGGAGATCGCTTGCCTGAAGAGGCACGGGTAAGCTTATTGGCAATACCCTATGTGCCGAACTGGGCTGAATTTTTAGCGTTGTCGAATCGCCGGATCTATGCTGATCAGATGGAATTTTTAAAATCACAGTTTAAGCGCCGTAATCGTCTGCCGAGCCTGCAATAGGCGCGGCCACGTGGCACCGTTTCACGCATGGAAAAAGAATTCTGGCATGGACGCTGGGCAAACAACCGCATTGGCTTCCATAATGCAGAGGTCAATGAGAATCTTAAGCAGTCTTGGCAAAAGCTGGCCGCGCGCAGCGGCGACCAAGTGTTCGTCCCACTCTGCGGAAAATCTTTGGATATCTTGTGGCTCCTGGAGCAGGGGCATGAGATCGTGGGTGTCGAACTCAGCAGCGTCGCGGTCGAAGCGCTGTTTGAAGAGAACGGGATCGGAATAAGACGTAAAACCATTGGGCCATTGAGCGTCTACCAAGCACCGGGGCTCACGATCTATTGAGGTGATTTCTTCACTCTGAGCAGGACTATGTTCGGACGAACGGCAATTGTTTACGACCGCGGTTCGTTGGTTGCCCTGCCAAGTGAAATGCGCCACCGGTATGCTCAACATCTGCAATCCTTGCTACCCAGTCGTTGCCGGATTTTGCTAATAACGCTTGAATACGAGCAAACCGAGATGTCCGGTCCTCCCTTTGCGGTGCACCTCGATGAAATCCAAACGCTGTACGGCAATGGCTATACGCTAGAATGCCTGACACACCGAGATATTCTCGAGGCGGAAAGCCACTTTAAGAAACGCGGCCTCACCGCTTTGAACGAAGTCGTTCACCTTTTAACACCTATCAATTCGGGGCTCCAAATGGCCAGCAAGGCTAATCAGTGATCGACCTAAGCCCCCCACGCTCCCAGCGCATGGACAATGTACAGGATCCGATAATTTCGGTCATCGGACGGCTAACCCGTGAAAATCCAGGCACCATTTCTCTTGGTCAGGGGATTGCATATTTCCCCCCCCCATCGGCCGCCGATCAGGCGCTCCAGACATTCTCCACTGAACCTGGTGTTCATCAATACACCGACGCTGCGGGCAGTACTGATCTCCTCGAGTTGATCGAACAAAAACTTCGTTCGTTCAACCGGATTGATTGTGCAGCACAGAATTTACGCATCGTCATCACAGCGGGTGCCAACATGGGATTTCTAAACGCTCTGTACGCGATTACTGATCCCAATGACGAGGTTATACTTTCTGTTCCTTACTACTTCAATCACGAAATGGCGATCCGCATGGTGAGCTGCATACCGGTACTGGCAGCTACGGACGACCAGTTTCATCTTGATTTATCTGCACTGAGTTCACTCATCACCGATCGAACTCGCGCCATCGTCACGGTTTCTCCGAATAATCCAAGCGGGGCCGTCTATTCGCCGGAGGCATTAGCTGCAGTGAATCAATTGTGCCGTGATGCCGGCATCTACCACATCAGCGATGAGGCGTATGAGTACTTCGTCTATCGCGGGACAGCCTCTTCGCCGGCCAGTGGCCCGAGCGCCAACGCCCATACGATATCCTTATATTCACTTTCCAAAGCGTACGGGTTCGCTAGTTGGCGGATCGGCTACATGGTTTTACCACAACAACTATACGCTGCGGTTTTGAAAGCACAGGACACCAACCTCATCTGCCCGCCCGGTATATCGCAGTATGCTGCAACCGCGATATTGCGTGATGCTCCCGACTATTGGCAGGGCAAAGTCAAAACCCTAGCGCGAGTACGGAAGGATGTATTGAATGCACTTACCGAGCTTGGGCAACTAGTCGAGATACCACCAGCGGAAGGCGCGCTCTATGTGCTACTTCGTGTGAATGCCAGGGACACGACTGATTTGGACCTCGCGCGACGACTCATTCGGGACTACGGCGTTGCCGTGATTCCCGGGGTAGCCTTCGGCCTTAAGGGTGACTGTTTCTTACGGATATCCTACGCCGGGGTGGTCGAAAACTCCGTAAGCGCTGGTATCAAACGTTTGGTTCAAGGCATCTTCGCTATTGTCGGCAATCGTCGCTGATGGACGCACAAACTCAAGCCTGCATCCGCCAATGTCTAAATGAGATACCGCTACTCGCACAACCAACCTTAGATGGGCGAGCAAGGACTTCGATCGGCGACGGGATCGCTGGCGAGCTCACCGCTCCGATTAACGACGAAGAGCTCATTGCGGCGGCGGTTTTAGTACCCATCATCTCGAGACCGAACGGACTATCGATCCTGCTCACCGAACGCTCTGACAACCTTGAAAAACATGCTGGCCAGGTGAGCTTGCCCGGGGGACACGTCGAGAACAGCGATAACGGATACGTGGCGACGGCCATACGGGAAACGGAAGAGGAAACAGGCATTAAACGAGAGTACATTACCGTGCTAGGCGGCTTGGACGAATGCCGTACCGGTACGGGCTACCGCATCATCCCTGTCGTCGCACTACTGCAGCCCGGGTTTTCGCTGGTTCCTGACCATTCGGAAGTTGCCGAAATCTTTGAAGCCCCAACCGGTTACCTGTTTGATCCTGCAAACCACGGGCGTGGTAGTTTCGAGCGGGATGGAAGGCAGCGAGAGTTCTACGATATGCATTTTGATGGCCACCGCATCTGGGGAGCAACTGCAGCGATACTCGTTAATTTTTACTCAAAACTGCACGATTTTGATTATGTGGACTTGGTCACAAGCCCCTGAAACAATTGCACATATGTCAAAAATGCGTCATTATCTGGGTGGACTCAGAGGTAGTGCCCGGTCGGCACATCGAAGAAGATAACCAGGAGATGGAACGATGCGAAAAGACTTTTTGAGAATCACTCGCTTGATGCTGCTTGCTCTGGCTTTCGCCACGGCCACCGGTTGCGCTTACATCACCCAAGAACAGTTCGACGCTGTATCCTCGGCTGCCAACAGCGCCCTTAGCGAAGCTCGCGCCGCCAAGTCCTCCGCTGACGATGCTAGTCGCGCTGCCGGTAACGCTGCTGCTGCTGCTGCACGCGCACAGTCAACCGCAGACCAAGCTTTGGCATGTTGCAACGACAATTCAGAAAAAATTGAGCGTATGTTTGAGCGGGCAATGCAGAAATAAATAAACCTACTGTCCACACAATAAACCCGTAACCTGGTTGCGGGTTTATTTCCACTCCTACAACGTGGCCAACTCCTCCCCGTTGAGATCGCCGATACGCTCTGGCACACCGCGCGCCTCACGCAATGCTTGGTGCAATGCATTCCAATCGATTTGTGCTGAACGTTCGCCCAGCGCCGACACTATCAAGCTCACCACGACACTATAGCGGGCTCGAAATTCATCTGTATCCTCGATCAACGGCGGGTGAACTTCAAGATAGACATCGTTAGCGAGGATTCCGACCTTGAACGGCTGATTGATAATCCGCACCGCGGTACCTACCGAGACCTCGTAAAAAATCTTCTTGATATCACCTGGGTACATACGAATACAGCCATGGGTTACGCGCATGCCGAGACCAAAAGGCTTATTCGTACCGTGGATTAGATATCCGGGGATGCCTAAGCTCAACGCATAATGACCGAGCGGGTTATCAGGCCCCGCCGGCACAACACGGGGTAAGTGCTCACCACGCTCTGCATGTTCATCGCGGATCGATTCCGGAGGGTACCAGGTGGGGTATTTCGACTTTGCCACAACTTTGGTGATCCCCTTCGGCGTCAACCATTCTTGACGTCCGATACTGATCGGATGAGTCATCACAACACGTGCTTCATCCCCTCTAGCTTCGGGGAAGTAGTAGAGACGCATTTCTGGCACATTTACCACTAAGCCCGCGCGCGGTGCCTCCGGAAGTATGTGTTGGCTGGGTACCAGGACTTCGGTGCCTTCCCCTGGCAGCCAAGCGTCCACCTCCGGATTAGCAAGATTGAGCTCACGAAAACCCTGATTCTCGGCCAATGCTATGTCGGAAAATGTATCCTTCTCACTTGCGCGCACAAGCCGTAACTGACCAACTACGCCGCCGCCATCAGACGGCAACACAAACGTATCAGCACCCGTCCAAGGAGCGACTCCCAAGGATGCGGTCACTAGCAATAGGGTCATG
>CAZBOQ010000142.1:0-4943 GCA_964493555.1 uncultured Gammaproteobacteria bacterium
GCTTGCTTCGAGGATCCGAAGGCAGCATTCAAGAACCTTCGAAAAGCCCTGAAAGCGGACGGCCGATTAGTGGCCATGTGCTGGCGAACACCGCCTGAAAACCCCTGGATTGCCCGCTCAGTCGCTGCAGCGGCTGAGATCCTTTCGCCTGGAGAACCTGCTAATTTCTCTGTGAAGAAGGAAAAACCGGATCCCCGCGCCCCAGGGCCGTTTGCGTTTGCCGATCCCGATTGGGTACGCGAGATCCTCGAAGCAAGCGGTTTCAGCAACGTCAATCTAGAGCCATTGGATATGAAAATGCCCATGGGAAAAATGAGTGATGCGGTGGCTTATATGATGCGCATGGGGTCCGCAGCCGCGGAAATCGCTAGCGCCGCCGAGGAACAGCGCGCGGCCATCGCTGCAGCTATTCGGGATGCTTTTACCGAGTACGACACAGACGACGGCGTTATGGGGCCTTGCGCCACCTGGATTATTTCGGCGCGCGGATAAAGTATTCGTTAGCTGGCAAGCGATACGGATCCGATAGCAAAAGATTCGGTTAAAATATAAAGGCACGGTAATCGCTCGAACAGAGTTTAGGAGATATACATGGCTACACCGAACGGTATCAACCATCTTGCCATCATGACCGGCGACATCAAAACCCAGATTGAGTTCTTCTCAGACATATTGGGTTTGAAGTTAGTCGCTTTGTATTGGATGCACAATGTCGATAAAACCTGGCATGGCTTCATGGAATTGAATGCAGCGTCATCGGTAGCTTTTGTACAGTCTCCGGCGGTGAACGAAATTGAAATCGAAGTTGGCAGAACTCACGCTGGCAATCCCACCAACCCCTCGGCAGCCGGAACCATGCAACACGTTTCGCTTAATGTAGACACCGATGAGGAGCTCTACGCGATGCGGGATCGCATCCGCTCCAAAGGGGTACCCGTATTGGGGCCACTGGACCACGGTTTTTGCAAATCAATCTATTTTGCAGGCCCCGAATGTCTGACACTGGAAATTTCGGCATCGCCGAGCGCGATAAACCCCAAGGAATGGATCGATCCCGAAGTTGTCGATCGTGCCGGCATTTCCCAAGAAGAACTAGCACGTTACAAGAACCCCGCGCCTTATCAAAATGATGGTAAGGCGGTTCCGCAACCGTCTATGGACACGAACAAGCCCGTCTACGCAGGTATGAGCGAAAGCTTCAGAGGCGCTTACGATTTACCCGATACCATCGTTCTTTCGGAGATGAGTGACAACATACCGCCGGTAAAAACTGCGTAACACCTGAGCTGGTGAATTTCGCGTTAGAAGGAGCGCGCTACAGCACGGATTGCTGCTTGCTATCGTCTTAGCCACACCGTGATCAGGATTAGATCCTAGGGGGTACTGCGTCCGAACTGATGCGACTTAGTTCTCAAAGCGCTCACGGTCATGTGCTCGCGACCAATCGAGAACGGGGCCCTTAGGAACAAAGCGGGTTGGGTTGATGAAGTCGTGAGTGTAGTAATAGTGTAGTTTTGTCTCTTCGATATCGATGGTTTTCGCTACCCCTGGTTTTTGATACAAATCACGTAGATAGTTCGACAGATTAGGGTAATCCTCGATCCGGTATTTGTTCGTTTTGAAATGAACATAATACACGGGATCAAACCTCACCAACGTCGGAAACAAACGCCAGTCAGTTTCCGTAATCTCGGTACCGTGTAGGTAGCGTTGTTTAGAAAGCCGCGTTTCCATTGCATCCAGTGCTGAAAAGAGTGCGTCGAAGGCACGTTCGTAATCTTCCTGAGATTTGGCGAAGCCACATTTGTAAACTCCAGTGTTGATGTTCTCTTGAATGTATTCGTTGAGCGCGTCTATTTCGTCAGACAACTTCAGTGGACGAAAGCACGGCGTGCTATCTGTTAGGTTCGAAAAAGCGTCATCGAACATCCGTATAATTTCACCGGATTCACAGCTGACCATGGTGCGTCTATGCTTATCCCACAGCACTGGCACAGTAACTCTACCGGTGTAGTCTGATTTAGCGGCGACAAAAGCTTCGCGCAGGAACTTAAATCCGTTCAACGGATCAGTAAATCCTTCACTAAAATCCCAGCCGTTCGGATAACGCTTGGGATTCACCGAGGAAACCGATATGAACGACTCTAGATCCTTCAGGCTCCGGTAAATCAGCGTCCGGTGCGCAAACGGACAGGCAGAGGATACATATAAATGATAACGACCCATCTCTGCTTGAAAGCCACCTTCGCCTGTCGGTCCCGGGCTGCCATCGGCGGTCAGCCAGTTCTGGACCGAGTCGTATTCCAGCGCTGCGGCAAAATCATGTGCAATGGGATCGGCATGCCATTCCCCGTTGGCCAATATACCCATCTTTTTCCTCCGAATAGCGACCTAGCGGCCCCGAGGATAGCAGAACTCGACCGATGGAGAGTTACGCACTTGCCCGACGAGCCGTCGGCCGGTTAGCATTTCAAAGCGCAAATGGGGAGAAAAGCTTGTGGCCGGACTTGTATTGATGACAGTCTAGTAACACCAGAGAAATGCCAATGCGCGGAAATCATATCGAAACAATGTGGAGTAATAACAGGACCGTGGCGAACCGCGGGATAGCCAGCCCGCCTAACATGGTCGAAGGTCGAGGAGAGACTGACAGCTCTTCCCGGCGGCGCGTGAACAAAAGAAATGGCTGAAGGACCTCTCAACGGTATCGTAATCATCGATATGAGCCGAGTTCTGGCCGGACCATATTGCACCCGTCTCCTCGCCAACCTTGGTGCACGGGTGATAAAGATTGAAGTGCCAGAACGCGGTGACGACGCACGTCATTACGGGCCATTCATCGACCAGAAGTCGGTCTATTTCACGGCAATGAACTACGAGAAGGAAAGCATTGCACTGGATTTAAAGGACACCGAGGACAAAGCGTTGCTCGATGGACTATTAGCCCACGCGGACGTGCTCGTCGAGAACTTTCGCCCTGGAGTAATGCAACGATTGGGTTACGGCTGGAACAATTTGCACAAAAACCACCCCTCACTGATTTACTGTTCTGTTTCCGGTTTCGGCCATACCGGTCCGTACCAGAACCGGCCTGCCTACGACATGGTCGTACAGGGCATGGGTGGGATCATGAGCATCACTGGTCATCCCGACGGTGAGCCGACGCGGGTAGGTATGGCGATCGGCGATATCGGTTCAGGTATTTATGCGGCGGTAGGCATAAACGCCGCGCTTTATGAACGCAGCAATAGCGGCATCGGCCGACATATCGATCTGTCCATGCTTGATTGCCAGATCGCACTGGTGGAGAACGCAGTTGCACGCTATTCCAGCACCGGTGAAATTCCCGGCCCGCTAGGGGCCCGCCATCCGTCGATTACGCCGTTCGGTGCGTTCGAGACCAGTGACGGCCACATCATTATCGCAATCGGCAATGAACATCTGTTTGTCACATTATGCAAGACCATCGATGCGCCAGATCTGCTCGCCGACGACAGGTACCGAAGCAATGAGCAACGCACAAACAATGAAACGGCGCTGAAGACACAATTGAACGAACGGTTCCGGCAGAAGACCACCGCTAAATGGCTGTCATTACTGGGCGAGGCCGGAGTGCCCAGCGGTCCAATCAACAACATAGACGAGATCGTCAACGATCCGCAGGTCGCAGCTCGCAATATGGTCGTCGATGTTAACGAGCCAGGGCTGCCCGGCATGCGAGTCGCTGGCAATCCAATAAAAATCAGTGGTTTTGACGATCCTGCCGAGCGCGAGGGCGCACCAACCCTGGACCAGAACCGGGCTGAGCTCATAGCTGAATTCGATCTGTGAGTGCGGTCGCAAGCGACCCCGAGGATCGAGTATCCTTATACTCTTGAATACTCAGCAAACAGCGGGTCGGTGGGACCGGTCTTAAACTCGAGGAGACAGTAATGGCAGGACCGAGCGGTGAAAAACTAATTCGTCTCAATATGACTGATCAGTCAATCGAGATTGACGATTATCCGGAAGAATGGAAGATGCTTGGCGGTCGGGCACTCTCGGCCCGCATCCTATTGACCGAATGTGACGCAAGCTGCGATCCTCTCGGTCCCGACAATGTCCTGGTGTTGGCACCGGGTCTTTTGTCCGGCACTACCGCCCCCACTTCCGGACGTCTGTCAGTAGGCTGCAAAAGCCCATTGACCGGCGGCATAAAGGAAGCCAGCGCCGGCGGCAACCCCGCGCAACACCTGATCAAACTGGGCTATCGCGCCATCATCGTTACGGGCAAACCAGCCAACCGTGACGAACGTTGGGGATTAGAAGTGACCGAAGCAGGCGTCAAGATGCTTCCCGCGGATGATTATAGGAATATGTGGAATTATGCGGCCTGCGAGAAATTGCTGGCGAACTATCCCAAGACCGCTTCGGCGATCTCAATCGGCCCGGCGGGCGAACAAATGCTGAAGGGTGCGTCGGTTGCCTGCACGGATCGCGACAAAGAACGGCGTCCCGCTCGCCACGCTGCCAGAGGCGGTCCCGGTGCGGTGATGGGTGCCAAAGGTCTGAAGTGGATTGTTATTGATCCTGCAAAAGCCAAAGCTCGCCAACCTGCCGAGCCAAAGGTTTATACCCAACTCATAAAAGAGTACTCCAAAGACTATCTGTCAAAGCGGCACGATACCTTCAAAGCAGGCACTAGTGCGGTCGTACCGGTTGCCAATATGCTGAACACTTTCCCATATAAAAATCGCACCGAGGGACAAAATCCTGAAGTGGATGGCTTGGATGGTGCGCGCATTCAGGAGACGTTCGAGGAGCGCGGTGGCGGCATGCACAATTGCCTGACTGGCTGCATCGTCAGTTGCTCCAACGTGGTGCACGATAAGGAAGGCAACTACAAGACCTCCGCATTGGAGTTCGAAACGCTGACCCTGCTGGGCTCCTGTTGTGATATCAAT
>CAZBOQ010000143.1:0-27171 GCA_964493555.1 uncultured Gammaproteobacteria bacterium
CGTTTTGCTTTTATCGCCTACATCATAGCAATGATCATGAAATTATTGATCCACCACAAACCAAATGAACCGCCGGTGGGAGTGCTGTAAACACGCACCTTATTCTGTGGTATCTCGAAGAAATTACACACCGACTCGCGCAGCCAATAAGACGATTGGCTGGAGGTCCACAGCGTCACTCGGTCGGCCTCCCAAGCGGCCATCACTGCATTACGATCCAGCGGGGCGTGCTGCTGATCCGCCATGGTCGTGCGGTTCTCTACAATCAGGTCGGCCTCGGCAAACCCCTCATCCAGATTGCCCCACTCGAAAATTGACGGAGGTAACTGGTTGGGGCCCCAAGGTCGAACGGCTGGCGAATCAGGCTTGATCGCCTCTTCCATATCGAAGACCGCTGGCAACTCCTCATAATCAATGTCGATGAGCTCCAGCGCCTGCTTGGCGGTTTCTATATCAACCGCGGAAACCGCAGCGACTTCGTCACCAACGAAACAAGGTTCGTTCGAAAGAATGGGGCCACGAAAATTGAAACTGGGATCGGTCCAGATGGGGCCGCATGCCGGGCCACCGCCAACTGCCTTATTGCCATCTTCATAGGTAATCACCGCGCTTACACCCTTCAAGGCTTCCGCCTTGGAGGTATCGAGATGAGTGACTCGCGCATGCGCGAACGGGCTGCGCAACACCATCGCGTGATGCATGCGTTGCAGTCCCGGCAGGTCGCCAGCATATTTCAATTGGCCCGTTACTTTTTCGTATGCGTCGATCATCGGCCAGCTTTTGCCGATCACGGCAAGATCTTCTTTACGTGCTGCCATTGTCGATCTCCTCAGTTCCCAGCCGCGGCTAGGATGGATTTAACGATTCGGGTATAGGTACCACAACGGCATAGGTGACCGGCGATCGCCTGGCGCACTTCCAGATCGGTGGGATCCGGATTTTCATCGAGCAGTGCTCTGCCCGCTACTATCATGCCAGAGGTACAAAACCCGCATTGCATCCCGTGGTGCTCCATGAACGCAGCCTGCAGTGCGTCCACTTCTCCTCCTTTTTCCAGGCTCTCGATGGTGCGGATGTCGCTGCCTTCAGCATCGATCCCCATCTTCAGACAGGAAAAAATCGGCTTGCCATCCATGATCACTGTGCACGAGCCGCAGGTACCCATCTCACAACCCATCTTAGTGCCGGTTAAACCGACCTTTTCGCGTAACACGTGCGCCAGAGACCAATGTGGTTGCACCGCAACCGGACAATCTTCGTCATTTACCGTCAGGGTGATTTCCTTTAGCACCTTAATTATCTCCACTTGCAATTATTTTCAGCGCATCCTCGACACCGCATCTCACCCACAATGCGCGCAACTCAGAAGTGGCGCGTATGTCTGTGATGCAATCGATGTCAGTGGTCGCGGCGGCGGCCGCACCGATCACCTCGTCGTCTAACACGTTACCGTTCAGCACGTTCTCCGCTGCGTCCGAACGCTTTGGGACTGCGGTCGCCGCGCCAATCACTACCCGTGTATCACTCACTTTTCCATTGTTGTCGCGCGTGATACGCACCGCTACATTGACCAACGGCAGATCGGCGTAGGTACGTTCAAATTTCTGGAAGGCCGCAGCAGAACCGGCGGCTGGTTCGAGGATGCGCACCTCTTTAACCATCTCGCCGGATTTAAGCGCATTATTAAGGTAACCGCGGTGAAATTCATTCATTGGCAGACTGCGTTCCCCCTTGGAACTGCCAATGACAATCTCAGCATCCAGCGCCAGCAATGTGGTTGGCAGATCCACCTCGCCGGCGATGCACACTTCACCGCCGACGGTTGCGACGTTTCGCACCTCTTTGATATTAAGCTCGGTGACGGTCTCCGGCAGTACGCGATAAGGACTGTTCTGCAGTGCCTTGGAATGCTCTATTTCGGCAAGTGTGGTCGTCGCACCTAGTCGCAGTTCGCCATCACTGATATTGATGTAACTCAAGCCCAAACGCTTAATATCGACCACCGCTTCGACTTCATCAAACAGTTCCTCGCGGTGCCCCATGAAAAACGTGCTGCCAGCGATCGGCACAGCGTCTTCACCATATTTATCCAATACCGCGTAGGCTTCAGTTAGCTCCGTAGGCCGATAATATTCCATCTATTGATACCTCAGCTGTCGAAAACCCGTCGAGTTTTCGCGAGCCTCCTGGTTAGCTGTCCTCAAGTGTGTTCTTGACGTTAACTTCAAATATTTCAAACAAATCGTCCATCTGGCCCGCGGCAACCTTCTCGACGATTCCACCGCCAAGTCCACTGGCAACTACGTTTCCGGCAAAGATAATCTTCGTTTCGTTGTCCCCAAGTACTTCGAGGTTAGTCGTCCCGGAAATGTTTATCCGGTAGTAGTTAGATTTCTCGAACAACCGTCCTTCGCCCTCATAGCGTGAGTACACGGGCGGGCGCATCTCGGCCGCCCGGGTTCGCGCCTTAACCGTGCGTTTAGTGCGCAGCACCTTGGCTTCCATCACCCAATCGTATTCATCCTCTGCGATCTGCTTCACCTCTTTGCAGCCCGGCACACATTTGCTAAATGCGATCATGTCACTGACCAGCGCCCATGTGCGATCAAGTGGCGCTTTGACAGTGATTTCTTTGGTGATCTCAGCCATTAGGTAGTATTCACTTGCTGTGCCTGCCCCGCCTTTCGCGGCTTGGGCTCACCGTTTTCGACGATAACTTCACCTCGCAAAATTGTGTGCGTGGGCCACCCGGTCAATTCCCATCCGTCATAAATACTCCAATCACACATCGTATGAAGAGTCTCGGCGGACACTGTTTTCCTAGCCTCTAGATCGACGAGCACAATATCGGCATCGGCACCTACTTCGAGGTTGCCCTTGCGGGGAAATGCGCCAAAAGTGCGCGCTGGGTTGTACGAACACACCTCAACCAGCTTCTCGATGCTGATCCGACCTTTGTTCACACCTTCGCTCAACATCACCGGCAACAGCAACTCCGAATTGTTCGCAAGGCCCATGGGGGCCTCCCAGATGTTGTCGCCCTTCATCTCCAGCGTGGTTGGTGCGAGATCTGAACCGACGGTCTGTATGACCCCTTGTGCGATTCCCTCCCACAAGCGCTCGTTGCAGGCACGATCCCTGAGTGGCGGATTGACATTAGCACAGGCCGGATGCGCGTCAAAAATGGAAGCCGGATCGTCGTTGCTGTGAGTCAAGTACTGTGGACAGGTCTCGCCGACTACGTCCAACCCTTGTGCGCGCGCTTCGGCAATGATATCGACGCCCTCGGCGATGGTGATGTGCGGGAAATACAGTGGGCAGCCGGCATTTTTGGCCAGATAGATCGCACGGCGCATACACTCTGCTTCCACAAACGGTGGCCGAGACTCATTCCACACAGCGTAATCACTGCGTCCGGCCGCCATCAACTCATCACGCAACATCAAGTGGATGTCAATGTTCTCGGCGTGTACAGCGCCGCGCGCCGGCGCGGACATGCCAGCGATGGTTCGAAAACCGCGGAACGTTGCACCGTCGTCGGTGGAACTGATGCCGAGCAGATCAGCGTGCGGCCCCTTATAACCCATGTTGAACTTAAACGAATTGATGCCGATTTTCGGACACTCGGCAATTTCCCTGGTCGTTAATTCATCAACCACCATGAGATGGAAAAACGCATCAATGAAGCTACGCTGCTCGAAGGTGGCATGAAGCTTGTCAAACTGGGCAATGATCCCGTTTTTCAACGCTAGTAGATAAATCCCTGCGCAGGTCACGCCGCCGCAGGCCGAGGCACGCGTCTCGGTCTCAGCACACTCGAGCGTATCGACATACCCGAGATGGCAATGCGGATCGACGATACCCGGCAACACATGTTTGCCAGTCGCATCGATTTCATTAGTGGCGGGAGGCATGAACTCGCGACTACCAATCGCCTGGATCCGACCGGCGGAGACCGCGAGGTCTGCACGAAGGGTCTCAGTTGGGGTAACGATGTCCCCACCATGAATCAGAAGATCAGCACTCATTTTCGGGACTTTTGCATGACGGCTACCGGGCTATTCTTACTAACTCCAGATTGAGGATCCTCTGGATATCGTGAAGAGTATAATCGTCAACAATTTTATTTACAAAATGTACTTAAAGCCCGATCCGGCTACTCGGCAACCGACCTATAGCATCGGTGGAATCCGAGATTATTCTTTACGCAGTATCTCGACCACCGCCTGTGCCATAGGATTGCCCGAAGCCAGTAAATTGGCCGACGCGCATGCCTCAAACCGCTCGGAAAGCTCCTCAGCATCCAAATCACCCTGGTCGGAGATCACCACGATCCGGGAGCCCGGCGCACCATCTCGCCATAGCTCCCCAAGGGACAACGTGACCCGCTTTCCCACCATCTGCACAACGACCCGTTTGTCCGGTACTTCCTTGAGACAAAGGATCCCCTTACCGCGAAAGATAGTTAGCGGCAATGTTTTGAAAGCGGTGTAAACGGCTTCAAATGCCAGTGGCCTCTCGCAAGTCCAACTCCAGGTTACAAACTCAAGTGCATGTTGGTGACCATGTTTCGCTACCGCGTGCCCAGCGGGGTGCACGTGCACCGAGCGCCCGTTGCGCGCCAATATCCGGTCCGCTGAGTGGCGACCAATCCCGAGCAGCAGCTCCAACGGTACTTTTGCATAACGGGCTTCGATAATCCGCGCTTCGGGCGCGGTTTCCACTACCCAAGCGCGCACAGCTGGAATTTCCTTACTTTCGATTAAATCGATCTTGTTAACGACGACAATATCCGCGCCCATCACTTGATCTGTGGCAAGACTCAACTTCGCTCCAGTTAATTCAGAGATTATCGCGGCATCCACCATTACAATGATCGCATCGATACCGACCCGCAAACTCACGCGTGGCGATGCGGCGAAGCCCATAGCCACTTCGGCTGGATCCGACACACCGCTTGCTTCTACAACGATATATTCTGGCGGCTCAGTATCGTCCAGCAGGCCGGTTACCGCGGCAACGAGATCATCTCGAATTGTGCAGCACACACACCCGTTGGCAAGGCTTATCTTTTCGCCTTCCACGCTGGTGATGAGCTCAGCATCAATATTGATCTCACCGAAGTCGTTGACCAGTACTGCAATGCGTATGCCGTGATCAGCCTGCAAGATGTGATTTAGTAGTGTGGTTTTGCCAGCCCCGAGAAAGCCGGCAAGAACCGTTACCGGTATTTTCGGCATGTCGTCATCGCGAGAAAGCTTCGTCCGGCAACGACAACATCGCCTCCTTGACCGACTCGGAAGCCGTGTAAACCAGATGTTCGGCGAAGGTTCCTTTTCCCTCTAGCATCGCAGCGAGAATTTCTTCGTGTTGGGTGATCCACTTTTCTCGATCAGAAATAATCAGTCCCTGAAATTGAAGCCGATACAGCAATGTCTGAAGATGTGCCCGCGTGTTGGTCAACACCGCATTATCCACGACCGCCGCAATGGAATCCCAGAACCGTCCGTTCTCTTCCATGTAGGCAGTAACCTCTTTTACCTGATCCGCGCGTTGAGAGAACTTCTGTGCAATTTTGAGCGAAGCGCTTATACGTTTGCGGTTAGCCGGCCGTTCCAGGGATTGCATCGCGCGGCGCACGGTGATGATAGAGATCTCTGTAAGCACCTCAAAAATATCGGCGAGCTCCTTACGCGAGGTTTTGCGCACCGATGCACCGCGATTCTTCTCGATCTTTACCAAACCTTCACCTTCCAGACGGCGCAACGCCTCCCGCACGCGTCCCCGTGAAACGTCCAGATCGCGAATGAGATCAATTTCAATCAACCGCTGGCCCGCTACGTAACGACCATGTTGAATGCCGTTGCGCAGCAGTTCCAACGCATGCTCAACATCAGCGCCGGAGCGCTTATCGTTTTGGACTTGGACCATGGATTCTGTAGCCGATTAAGGGAGGTGATTTTACGTTCAGGGTCAATTTTAGACCATCCCGACCCCTTTTCGGACAATGACTAGTTGTCAAAAATATCGACGCCGAACGATTTGGGGACTAACATTAGGGGTTCGCAAGCTATTTTCAGGAGAATGGCATGTCCCAGACAACTATCCTACGCGGCGCCCGCGTAATCGATCCAGCGCAGGGAATCGACAAAATAACCGACGTCGAGATGACTGATGGCAAAATCGCCGCTATCGGCAATATCCCAGACCGATCCGGCGCCGAAGTGTTAAATCTGGCGGGCTCTATCGTCTCGCCTGGATGGGTGGACCTGCACGTCCACGCCTACGGAAACCTGGGATTCGCCTACCCCGACTACATTGGTATCTACCAAGGCGTGACCAGTTTCTGTGAAGCTGGTGGACCGGGTCTGGAGACATTTTCCGAATACAAAGCGCTGATGTCGGACGCAACAGTTACTGACTTGTATTGCGGTGTCTACATGCGAGGGTTGGGGATCATTAGCGGCGCCTACGCCGAGGGCGACATCCGAACGCTAGGCAGCGTCGATATTCCCGCTTGGATGGATGTCGTCGAGCAAAACCGCGATGTCCTCAAATACCTGAAACTGGGCGCCTTCGGCTACAACGATTGGGGCGTTCTCAGAATGGGTAAGGGCTTAGCGGAAATCCTGGGTCTACCGACCTACACCCATATCGGCGAAATCTACGAAGACCCGGTCGTCGACACGGCCGGACCCGCATTCGGGTGCGCCGAAGCGGGCGATATGATTACCCACATTTACCACAACAACGTCGGCTCCATCTTTACCGACGATGGCAAGGTCCGCTCCGAAGTCCGGGAAGCAGAGCAACGTGGTGTGTTGTTTGACATTGGCTTCGGCGCGACGAACTTCTCGTTCGACGTCGCGGAACGAGGTATGGCGGCTGATATCTATCCGCACACCATCAGCTCCGATCTACAGCAGTACAATGTCGAAGGTCCATGCTTCTCCTTCGCCAACGTTATGTCCTGCATGCTGCCGCTGGGAATGTCTCTGCCTGACATTGTCGAACGCATCACGATCGCACCCGCGAAGTGGTTGAAGATTGACCACCGCGCCGGCAGTCTCAAGGTTGGAATGCCGGCCGACGTTACCGTATTCGAGCTCGAGGACGGGGAATTCGAAATCGTCGACTGTTTCAGTGAGACCCGCAAGAGCGACCAACAGTTCAAGCCACTGATGGCGTTTAAGGACGGTGTGCGATATGAGTGCGATGTCGAGAAGGCGCGCGATGAGAGGAACTGGCTGCCGATGATCGTCGAGGACCAACTACCAGACGTCGCCGCAGGTATAAGTGCAGCACAGAAGAAATTCTTACGGGAACTAGTTCCAGCGCTCGAAAAGTTCTCCTGGGATTGTGACGCTTACGACCTCGACCTCGCAATCGCCGTTCAAAAGACCTTTCACGCGACTCAACGCGAAAATGGTATTTCGCTGAAGGATGCTCTGACTGGCACCTATCAGTGTTTTCTAGAACAGCCCTTTACCTACCAGATTGGGTTATTTCTCACCGCAATCGACTGTTCGTTCGCGCTGGATCGTCTGAAAGAAATAACTGCACTAAAGGCTGCTGCTTAGGATCCTCGCCTTTAACGGAACTTACTATGGATGAATGGCATGAAATAACGGACGTCGATCTGGCGACCGCAGAGTTTCCTATGGCCACCGAGGTCGACGGCGAAGCCGTAGTGATTTTCAAAGCCGGTAACGGTTATCGCGGCGTTCAGCGTAACTGTCCCCACCAGGATGCAGATTTCCTGGACAAAGGGAAGGTGGTTGCCAACGGTGCTGTGCTCCGGTGCATGCTGCACGGATACGTATTCAAACTTGCTACCGGTAAGGGCGCCGGGAACTCGCGCGCGACGGTGGTTGTCTACGACGTCGACACCGACGGTGGAACGCTCAAGCTGAAACGAGTAGCCGCATAGACTTCGGGCGCGTCTAATGACAAGCCCGCCACTGTTACAGATCCCGCTGCCGCACCCGAGGATACAAAAAGAAAATTTCGACGCTCCATCAGTCCACTCGTTATTAGCCCGCCATATTCCGCAACGTTTCGGTCGCAGCAACATCAACCTCGAATGAAACTGCATCAATGACCACGCCATAGTCCTGCCGTGCGAGCTCCACCGACAACAATTCGTTTCTGACGTCTGCTTGAACCAAATCGGCGGAACGTTCAAAAGGGTCACCATAGCCACCCCCTCCCCCGGCAACTTGGTAAATCTTAGCGCCCGCCGGGATGCCACGAATAACCTGCTTCGCCTTAGGCGTAAACTCCGTACCATCCGGGTAACTAAGGCACAGTTTGTTCACACTCCCAGCTTTTCCGTCGAGCAATCCAAACGCTCGGGCCGCTTCCTCCATGCCATCGCCGAACGCGACTCCGGTTACGTCTTCGCCATTGATTACCATCTCCGTTTCAACACCGAGACCGCCGCGCCAACGGCCAGCCCCGGCTGAACCGGGCGAGTATTCGTGCTTTATCAACAAATGAGGATCCTGGATCTCGAACATTTCGTAGTCTTGTGCCAGCACGCCACCCGCGCAGTTGATAAGACCGATGTGATCGTAACCGTCAGCACCAAATGTCGCGCCAGACCCGCCCTTGATCGACAGAAAAAGAATATCCGCATAGCGTTTGTCATAACGCGGATCCATGCCCGTCACGGCCAGCGCCTGCATGCGATTCCATCCCGCGCTAACCATCTCCGGTAGCGCTTGCGCGAACGCGCCGAAGATTGCTTCCGAGGTCGGGCCGCACAGAGAGTTTCCGAACGTCGTGGCGGCCGGATACTCGGCGTTCAGGAAAGAACCCAGCGGAATTCGGATCTGGATCGGCCGAAGTATTCCATCATTGTGTGGAATACTCGGATCGATCAACATCAGGAAACTTAGCATTACTGCCGATGCGGTCGACGAAAACGGGGCATTGACGAAGCCCGGCGTTTGCGGTGAAGTGCCGGAAAAATCGAAAGCGATCGTTTCGCCTTCGACAATAACTTCCAGCGAAATCGTCATCTCCGAGCCATCGCGTATGCCATCGTAGTAAGCGGTGCTGCTGCCTGCGTATCGCCCGTCGGGGATCGCCCCAATTTCACTACGAACCATCCGCTCAGTGCTGTCGAACAAAGCATCGGTATGTGCGGCCACCACATCCGTACCGTAGCGCTCATAAAGCGCTGTTATTCCGCGCTCACCGACAACGCAACCGCCGATCTCCGCTTTAATATCCTCTTGCACAATGTCGTAACGAACATTGGCGAAAATAAGATCCCAAACATCCTTGCGCAACTTCCCTTTAGAGTAGACCTTCACCGGTGGGATACGGAGCGCCTCCTGCCACACCTCGCGCGCATCAGGGTTGTAACCACCGGCGACCGCCCCGCCAATATCGGCTTGGTGTCCTTTGCAGGCGGCCCAGGCAACAACCTTTCCGTCGTGAAAAATCGGTTTGAAGGCTGCGACGTCGGCGTTCTGATTACCGCGGGTGAATACATCGTTGTGCAAAATGACATCGCCTTCGTGAACGTCATCGCCGAAATACTCGATGATATATTCACATACGGGCTGAACCGCAAATGCCAGGACAGGTATGTATTCGGTCTGCTCGAGCATACGCCCCTGCGCGTCATACAGACCGGTGCAGAAGTCACGCGCCTCGTTCAAGATGGGTGAACGCGTAGTACGCAGCAACGTCTGACCCATCTCCTCGGTGATGGACTTGAAGCGACGTTGCAGCACCGCGAGCAGGATGGGATCGATGTCAGCGCTACTCGAGATCATGGTTCAGTCCCGCTGTAAAATAAAGCTTGCTAAGGCATCACAGTCTAGACGCCATTGAGGTGGCACAAAGATCGTGGTATTTCGTTGCTCTACGATGGCAGGGCCTTCCAGCGCATTCCCGTAGCCCATCGCATCACCATCATAAACCTCTGCCTCGGCCAATTGCTTTTCGCTTGGCAGAAACACCGGGCGACTTCCTTTACGTGCTGCCGCGGCAGAATCACTACGTTTCGCCTCTTTCTTGATCTCAGGTTTATCGGTTACACCAATCGCGCTAACTCTCAGATTGACGAGATTCACCGTGGTCCCCTCCTTGTCCAGATCGTAACCAAACAAACGATTGTGAGTTGCGTGAAACGAATCGTTAATCGTATCGAAATCCAGAGGAACGAGATCACGCTCGGCAACCACCACGTTCACTTCGTGATACTGCCCGGCATAGCGTAAATCAAGCGCGAAAGAAAACCTGCGCCGCTCCGCTTCGATCTGCTCGCCTTCCAACACTTCGTTACCTTCGGATCGAAGTTCCTCAATCAAAGATGAGAATCTTTCAACGTCCAGCCCATCGACAGAAAACTCAGCATGATAACTACGCACGAAATCATGCTTAAGATCAGAATGCAGCATGCCCGCGGCACAGAATATTGACGATTCCCGTGGAATCAGAATGCGCTTTATTTCCAGTTCATCGGCGATGCATGCTGCATGTATCGGCCCCGCTCCGCCGGCACAAATGAGCAGAAAGTCGCGCGGGTCATAACCCTTTTGGACGCTTATCTCGCGTATCGCGGTAGCCATATTGACGTTGCTGACTTGATACATGCCGTGCGCCGCCTCTAGAACGGAAATGCCAAGTGGCCGTCCAACCTTTTTCTCTATCGCACGGGTCGCGGCATCGACGTCCAGTTTTATTGCACCGCCGGCAAAGAATTCAGCGCTCAAATACCCCAACAGCAAGTCTGCATCGGTACAGGTCGGTTCCACTCCCCCGCGGCTGTAACAGGCGGGTCCCGGATCAGCACCGGCACTCATCGGTCCCATGCGCAGCAGCCCGCCCTCAGCAAGAGTGGCAATCGAGCCGCCACCAGCACCGACGGTGTTGATCTCCATCGACTCAAGCGCTAGCAAATGGCGGTTGACACGACTCGCGGTAGTGAGACTGGGCGCTCCTGCCTTTACCAACGCGGCATCGAAACTCGTCCCCCCCATATCGACTGTAATAAAGTCTTGCTGATCATGGAGCCCGCTATAGGCGAGACCCGCGACCGGCGCAGCAGCCGGTCCCGATAATAATGTACTCGCCGCAAGTCTTGCTGACTGGGCAGCCGTCGCCACCCCGCCATTCGACTGCATAATAAGTAATACGCCCGGAAATTCTACTGCCTCCAACCGCGCCACCAAACGTTGTAGGTAATTGCCTAAGATGGGACCAACGCAGGCGTTCAGCACCGTCGTACTGATGCGATCGTAAAACCGCACCTGTGGCAGAACCTGGCTAGACACAGAAAGATAGGTGCTTGGAAGTTTTGCTCGAAAACGCTCGGCCGCCGCACGTTCGTTTACATCATCACGGTACGAATGCATAAAACAAACGGCCACAGCCTCGACACCCATGGTCGAAAAACGTTCAATAGCGTCGTCTACGTCGTCGAGATTTATCTCTTCCAACACCGTGCCTCGGCATCGATGCGCTCGCTAACTGGGCGACGCAACCAGCGAGGCACCAACGGCACGGGCGCTGTGTATTTATTATCGTATTGGACTTCGCGGACACCCCTGCGCATCTGCAGGGCGTCACGGAAACCTCGAGTCGTTACCAGTCCTGTAGTAGCGATATTGCCTGTCAGTACCGCGTTGGTAGTCACCGTCGTTCCGTGAACTATCATCTCGACTTGGCTTAGAAAGGTACCGAGCTCATCCTTCGCCAGTTCCGCCAGTTCAGCGAGCCCTTGAAATACAGCTCGTGAAGGATCATCGGGTGTCGATAGCACCTTGCAGGTGGTGGAGTTGTTGTCAGCATCTAGCAGCAGAAAATCCGTGAATGTGCCGCCGACGTCTACGCCGATCTTCATGGCTTTAAGTTTAGTAAAAAACTAAACTAGCGAACCGCGGTTAACAGAACCGGCATCGATAGTAATCACCGTGCCGGACGTGTAAGCCGAAAGATCGGAAGCGAGATAAGCGACCATGGTTGCACACTCCTCAACCGTTCCCGCCCGTGCGAACGGCATAGGATGCATCAACTCCTGCCATCGTGCCTCATCGCCCAGCTGATCCGTCGCCCAGGTTTTTAACAAACCCTCCAACCGATCGGTCAAAATGGGGCCCGGATTGATACCAACAACCCGGATGCCGTCGTCGGGGCTCGAACCACCTAACGCACGGGTGAATGCCATTATGGCGGCATTACCTGCAGCGCCCGCGATGTAGCTTGCACGCGGCATTTCGCCACCGGTCCCAATGACATTGACGATCACACCGTCGCCACGCTCCTTCATATTCGCGTAAACATCACGAGTTAGATTGATGTAGCCGAAGACTTTCAGGTCCCACGCCGCACGCCAACGCTCCTCGTCAATGTCCGCCAACGAGCCGCCGGGGATCGCACCTGCGTTGTTGACCAGAATGTCAATATCCGCACAAGCCTTTGCCAATCGACACATATTGGCGCTGACACTGAGATCAAGGGCAAAGGTCTGTACCGTCACTTTGTACTTCGCCGACAGATCTTCGCTCAAGGTTTCCAGTTCCTCACCGGTACGCGCCGCAACATAGAGATCGCAACCTTCCTCGGCGAGTTGTTCGGCGATCGCGCGGCCAATCCCCTTCGATGCACCCGTGATCAGCGCTTTACGCCCACCCAAATTAAGATCCATCGGATCCTCCCAGTATCGTGACTAGATCAGTATACGTAGATTCCTATAAGCGTCACTGGCAAGCTAGGCAAATGCCTCCACTCCCCATAGCCTCCGAGCTGTTAACCCGCGTTGACGACTCGCCCGACTCTCTGTTCTACGAACTTCCGCGAATGGTTACGCATATAGACGAAGTGACTATAACTGCGCTATCCGATTACTACCGGGAAATTCTGCCAGCCGGCCGCGCCGTGCTCGATCTGATGTCCTCGTGGGTGTCGCATCTGCCAGATCTATCTTACGAGCGGGTAGCAGGTTTGGGCATGAACAAGGCCGAACTCGAAGCCAACCCGCAGCTGAGCGAACATGTGGAGCACGATTTGAACGAAGATCCCGAGCTACCGTACGCCGATGAAAGCTTCGACGCAGTGGTAAACGCGGTCTCGATCCAATACTTGATTCAGCCAGTAGAGGTATTCACATCGATACGAAGGGTGCTGAAACCCGGGGGAATTTCCGTCGTGGCAATGTCGCACCGCTGCTTCCCCACCAAGGCCATCCAGGCTTTTCATTACCTGTCAGGTCCTGAGCGCCAGGCCTTGGTCAGTCACTATCATGTGTTGGCTGACGGGTTTGACGCCCCGGAGCAGATAGATCGGTCTCCGCCGAACGCGGATCCATTATGGATTGTCAGGGCCCGGCGAAGTTCGGTTCCCATCGAGGATTAACCGTGTCCGAAATAGTTGTGAAAAACTCCGGTAGGATCATATTTTTTGCGTAGCACCTGCAGACGTTTCCAGTTCGGCGCGGCAAAAGCTAGCTGAACTCTCGCCGGATCAGCAACCAAATCCATTTCATTAATGTAATAGCCATGAGCAAACGGCTGCATAGTCGCGACAGCTTCGTCCATCCAGCGACGATGTATTGCATCCTCGCCAATATCCTGCCATTCGAAGTTGTAGGAAAGGTAACCTCGCGCGGTCATGGAAAAAGCCGCATCCTCGGGCAACCGCGCGCTGCCGCGCAAAGACACCAGAACGTGCGATTCGGGCGAATGGATCCCAGCAAAATGATCTGTAACGGCGGCTACCGCTTTCGGTGCTGTTTCCGTCAACACATTGTCAGTAGCAAAACGTGAAATCCCAGAAGCAACTCTATCCGGCGCCAGCAAACCACGGAAAGAAATTTTTTGGCCCTCGCTCTTGGAACGGGCAGACTGCGCCATTACGCTGTCGCTGAACGGTTTCAACATTTTGGCGGCTTGCTCTTTGGAATCGGCAAACGCGGTGACATGGGTTCGACATACCTTGCTTGCGGCACCTCGCACAGATGGATCAGCATCCTCATCGTGCTGTAGGAAAAAAAAAGCATCGACGTTCTTTGGTCCTTTATCCATCAATCCTTGCAATGTCTCAGTTATTTCTGCAACGTGGTCTAACGAATGAAAGTAAGTATTCGAGGTCATTGCCGCAGGTAATGGATACACTTTGAGGTAATACTTGGTAACTGCGCCAAAAAACCCGGGACCCGCACCTCGCAATGCCCAATAAAGTTCTTGATGTTGTTCTGCATTGACAGTAACCAGTTCACCCTGAGCGGTAACCACGTCAGCAGCCACGATAGAAAAGCAGCCCATATCACCCCAGGTTTCACCGTTCCATCCCATACCACCACCGAGTAGGTACCCCCCCATGGGCACGGTCCCGCAGTGCGCAACGGGGAAGGCGAAACCTTGCTTACCCAACACATCCGCCAGCTCATAGCTAGTTATCGCTGGTCCTACGGTGGCAATTCGTTGCTCTTTATCAACGTCAACGCTGCGCAAACGTGCCACATCGATCAACATCCCGCCGTCTCTTAAGCCCACGGCACATGAACTATGACCACCACAACGAAGTGCAACCTTTAGCCCATTTCGTCGTGCGTACTTAACCGCTTCAACCACATCACGATCAGTGTGTGCTTGAACCATAAGCGCCGGATAGCGCTTAGGCTTAGACAAATGCCAGACCATGGATTGGCGCCATATCTCGTAGTTGTCGTCCCTGCGGCTGATGACCTTACCGCTCAGTAATAACGGTAATTCGGTTTTCACCGATTCAGCCTGTGCGCCGGGCAGAGTGGCACCCAAACCTAGGGCGCCCAAGAACTTGAGAAAAAGCCGTCGCGATTCCGGTAACGTGAACATCGCTAACCTCCGAGCGCGCAGTCTAGCCAGTGTTGTCCGCGACGCGTGCAACATGCCAAGCAAAAACGCCTGAAAGCATCGCAAGCAGACCGCCAAAAAGACCCACCGCCAAAAATCCACCACCGGCCAGCAACAACAGACTCATCAGGGCGGGTCCGAGCGCCGTTGCCCCTGCTTGGACAACGATAGAAGCTGCGGAAATCCGACCGGCTGGATCGATAACCGCTGTCAGCGCCCGATAAAGCGGAACCAGATAAAGCAACGCAATGTTCATCAAAACGAAAGCGACGAAATACATCTCGTAGAACAAAGCGCCGCCAAGTGCAGCGCAAGCAGTGGCTTCCAATATCACGCCAACAGCGATGGGTTTGCGGTAACCCCACCTCTTCTGAACGAAGTTCGCTGCCACCGGACTCGCGGGCACCATCAGAACCATCACGACAAAGGCGATCGCAATCTGATCGTGATTTAAATCCAAGCTAACAGCGATCCGCTCGGAAAATGCCCACAGACTGTTTACACCCATGTACAAACAGGCAATACCCAGCAGGATCCAGGGAAACGGTCGCCATACGTCTCGGTCGAGTAATCGAGCTTCCCCGCCTTCCTTATCCAGCCGCGGCATGGCGAACAAAAGGGGTGTACCGACGAGGCCGATCGCAAGTGCGATATAGAAGATCGAAACGGATCCATATTCCTTCAGCATCACCGGCCAGCTGAGATAAATGGCAGTGGCCAACACAACGTATCCGAAGGTAATAATGGAGAAGGTTCGCTGTGGTCGCGGAGTCGCCGCCGCCGTGGCCGTTCCGACCGCCAACAGCACGCCTTCACCGATACCAACCCCTACTCTGCTCCCCAGGAACAAATACCAATCGGAGAACATCGCGGCGATAAAATGCGCGCTCACTGCAATCGCCGCGCCGCCCAGCGCCAGCTTACGTCGATCAAGCTGATGGATTTTGACCGCTAGGATCGCGGCCACTACAGTCATGGACACAAACTGCAAAGCCGGAACCAAACCAGATGCGGCATCGGACAATCCGAACCGATCAGCGGCGCCACCGAGGATAAATGGCGTGGTCAGCAAACCAACTTCACCTATGCATACGGCGGCGACTACGGCTACCAGTTCACGGTTGGTGAATTCTCTAACTCTCATTTTTCGTGGCTTCCTTTCCCGGACTATAGCTTGTTTCATCCGGGCTACGAGTTTTAGTGTATCAATTCTGTGTATCAGGGTTTAAGGGCGATTTTTCCAAGAGACTTACCATCCTCTATCCATTGGTGCGCGGCCGCTGCCTCTTCCAACGGAAAAATACGGGTCACGTCCAATAGTTGTTTGGTATTAAACCACTGGTGCATCGCGGCGGTAGCATCGGTGAAGGCGGCACCGCGTAGAAAATCATCCGCCGAAAACGTCTTTATCGTAATGCTCTTGGTAAACCCAAAAATGTCCACGGGCAATTTCCCGGCGGCGTAACCATATACTACCAATTCACCGAACGTCTTCAGAGCTTTCGGATCCTCAACGAGGGTTGCGCCAGCAACGCCGTTTAGCGAATGATCCGCTCCCTGGCCAGCTGTGAGTTCAAGTACAGCTTCAACATAATTCACCTCAGTGATGTTGATACACGCCTCGGCACCATTTTCCTTGCAATACTGTGATTCCTCCTTCGTGCGACAAAGTGCGATTACGCGGCTACCATTTTCGCGGGCGATCTGTGTTAACACAGATCCGAAACCGCCTGCGGCACCATGGATAAGTACCACTGCGCCCGCGGCGATCTGCAAATACGCATGGAACAGTATGTGTGCAATCCGAAAATTGATGATGTAGACAAGGCCCTGCCCGAAACTCACCCTGTCGGGCAACGCGATGATATCGGCGCTCGGGACAGTGATACCGCTAGGAAAGGTATATGGTTGGGTCGGGGCAGCAATCTGTTCAGCATAGCCACCGCCGCTTAACACTAGGGCTGCGACCCGCTGACCATTAGAAAAGGCGCCGACGTTTTTTCCGATTTTTGTGATAGTGCCAGCGATTTCGCGGCCTGGGTAATGCGGGAGTTTGGTCTCTATGTAATAGCTACCGCGCCTTTGTTCTATATCAGCATAAATGATCCCAGCGAGCGCCACATCTATCAACACCGCATCATCACCAAGTCCTGGCGCCTCGGCCTCGACCAGCAGCAAGTTCTCGGCCGGACCGGTTTGATCCACACGGATTGCTCTCACATTCGGCCTCCGCCGACTATACTTAACTTTTGATGATAGTGGTTCCAGGGATGAGTGCAATTGAAACGCAGAAAGTCTCGGTAGATTTCGAGTTTGACAGTGCGCCCGTAGCGCATCGTATCGGACTGATCGTATTTGAGTCGGATACTACTGCCGAGACTGACTTCCACCGCATGCTGCCCGATGAGGGCGTGATGTTTCATACCGCCCGGATCGAGATAACTTCACCAATTACCATGGAGAGTCTTCGGCAAACGGCTGACCGTCTACCGGCAGCTGCCGCACAGATCCAACCGGCCGAACGGCTCGATGTTATCGCATACAGCTGCACTGCAGCCGTAGTCGCACTGGGATACCAAAGCGTGGCGGAAAAAATCCGCATGGCGCACCCCAAGGCGAAAGTTATTACCCCGATGACTGCCGCTGTGGAGGGACTGAAGAGGCTTGATATCGAGAAGATATCGCTGCTGACACCTTACAAGGACGAATTCAACCAACCGATTAGAGCGTATCTAGAAGACAATGGCATATCAGTACTCAATATTGGCAGTTTTTTACTCGAAAAACAGAAGGAAATGCTGGAACTTCCTCCAGATGCGATCCACGAAGCAGCCATTGAAACCATGCATCCTGAAGCGGATGCGTTGTTTATATCCTGCACGGCAATCCGTGCGAGCGAGGTTATTGAATCGCTAGAGGCAACGTTCCAAAAACCTGTGTTGACTAGTATTCAGTGTTTGTTCTGGGGAGCGCTGCGTGCGTCGGGATACGGGGATGCAGTGCTGGGGTGGGGTGAGTTATTGCGATTGGAGTAGGGAATCTGTCCCCTCCGTTTCTCCTCTTATCCCCGCGTTCGCGTGGCCGACGGTTAAGTCCTACGCCTGCGCCTTCCGAACCCTCAACTCAGCCCCTTCACACTCGACCTCATAAACCTGAGCATTCACCCCAGGGTAATTGATCGACTTACCATCACTCGCGCGAAATACAATCCCATGCAACGCACAACGAATCACGATCTGATTGCTTAATTTTATCGCAGAACCTTTCTTAGATAAATCAGCTTTTTGATGTGGGCAACGCCGTTCTACCGCATGAAATCCGGCTGCACTTTTGAACACCACAATGCGTTCGCCGCCAATGGTTGCCGTCGCCGGAAAATTCGAACCCTCCGTGTCGATCCCTTCAAGTACTGTCCAATCGTCACCCGTTTTCATGCCCGTGCCACATTACGCATTCGTTCCAACACAAAGTTTCGATCCATGCGGGTTAGGAACAAACCAATCTGGTAGGTAAACGGATCATCTAAGAAACACCGGTATATGGATCGCAGCGCATTCTTGAGCGGCAAGCCCGCAGCACTTTTTACTTCATGAACACGGTTTTGTACCGCAGTCGCTGCCGTAAGATTGATGTCCTCATGATCCCAGAGATCAGATTGCAACGATTCTGCGAGGGATTCCAAAAAAAACTTCTCTGCATAGCTTAATCCATAGGCCGCGGCAGGTGGTGCGTCCTCGGCGATCTGCATTATCCAATTGCGCTCGTCCCGTGAAGACTGAAGATCGCTCAAATATTGGCTCCCTTCTTTAAACGCCATTACAGGCACAAACCGTTTTTCGCCAGTGCGAACGTCCTCAAAACAACCATCGAACGCAAATTCGCCCTGTTCGATTCGAAGCACACTAACGTCGGCGGCCATACCGACTTTCAGGCTCCCCGCTTTATCTTCTATCGACAGTGCTCGCGCTGGCGCAAGCGTGACCATCTCTATCACCTCTTCCACCGAAAACCCCAGCACTAAGAAACACGACATAACGTGGGCTAGAGAGTAAGTCGGACCTAACGTGTTGAATTGTTGCAGATCCGAACTGATGATATCGGGCGCAATGTCTTGCGCCAACGCCTGCTCAGCGATATCCCATGCGAAATTGAAGGCGCCGAAGCCGATATCGAACAACGCGCCCCGTTTTTTTGCTGCACGGACCTCAGGTAAGACCTTACCATCGTCGTCCAAAATTGTGCCGAGATTCTTGTGATAGACATGGGTAACCACGTCGTTCGCCATCGCGAGATCAAAAGCATCCACCGTAGTGAGGCGTTTCGGTGTTACCTGGAAATCACCGATGTGAGCATAAGTCGGTAGTTCTAGAATGTCTGCCAGTCCTTTGCCCATCTTCAACGGACCGACGCCATAATCGCCGAAAGCACCGGTCTTCAAATACTTTATCTTGTCGCGGTTAGCGTCGACCAGATCCATCCATCTTGGAATGTCCCAGTTCATGAGACTACGGATATCACCTTCGATATGCCCTATGCCGACCAGCCCCACTGGGCGGAACCACAACATACAGTAAAGATCGGCGACGGTAGCGTCACTCATCACCGCATCATATTCGGCAAACGTATCTGGACCGGGGCCGCCGGCCTCCACATAGGTCGTGACCGCCTGATCGATACCGATGGAGTCGGGCTGAGAAAAACCGAGACTGCCGTAGGCGTGTACGTGCAAATCGACCAGACCGGGGGTAACTAGCAACCCGCTCACATCGACGATCTCGGCATCCCCAACATCCGGTATGTCGCCGATTGCTACGATTTTCCCATCCGCGATACCAACATCGGCGATCTTGTTGAGGCTTTGCGCGGGATCGATTACCCGCCCACCCTTAATGACTAGTTTAGGATCCATTCCGGTAACCATTATACCTATTTAGGCAATTTCCCCATCGTCCCCACAGCGTTGAGAACCCAGTTCATAATCTTCAATGCAGGGGGGCAGCGCTGCCCTGCACAGTGCCGCAGTACGGCTATTGTGCACTGGTTCTTTTTCTTCCCGGTGATGACGACGGGTTCTACCTAGCCGCTAGTTGCGGCAGCCACAAAGCCAAATTCGGGAATGCAATCAAACAGGCTACCAAAATAACCGAGCAAGCCATGAATGGCAGTGCTGCCACCCAGATGTCCTGCAATCTCGTGCCCGGCGGCGCGACGCCTTTCATCACGAACAGCAACAAACCCATCGGCGGCATCGTCAGACTAATCTCCAAGGCAAGTAACACGATGACGCCAAACCAAATCTCATTGTAATGATAATAGCCGGCCAATGGCATGAAGATCGGTAGCGTCAACATCATCATCGACAGCTGATCCATGAAACCGCCCAGAGCTAGCATAATCCCGAACATGAGTAACAAGGCTGCCAGTGCACTCAAATCAAACCCCGCGACCGACTCCAATAGTCCCGCCGTAGCACCGGAGAACGCGAGCACCTTGCTAAACGTCGAGGACGCCAGGATGATCATGAACATCATCACTGCGACACGGGTCGCACCGCTAAATGCTTTCACCAACGCCGCACGCGTCAAACACCGGTACGCTATGGAGAGCAATATTACGCCGATCACGCCGCAAGCGGCCGATTCAGTAGGTGTGGCCCAACCCATTACGATACTGCCGACAACCAGCAGCACTACCAATCCCATCGGCAGTACGTCGGAAAGAATAAGTCTTAACTTCGTGCGCAGAGCGACTTCCGGAACATCGTAGGCCGGTGCGGCATCAGGATCGAAGCGCAGATACAGCACGATGTAAATCGTGTACAGCGACGCCAGTATCAGACCTGGGACTACGCCCGCAAGCAACAATGCGCCTACATCGATACGTGCGAGACTGCCCAGTAGCACAGCCAGCGCTGATGGTGGGATCAAGATGGCCAGACCACCCACGCCGAGAATCGGTCCTATCGCCAATACCCGCTTGTAACCGCGTTTGGTCATCTCCGGCACCATCAGCGTGCCGAGCAGCGCGGTCGACGCCATGCTCGATCCCGATAACGTCGCGAACAGAGTGCCGCCGCCAACAGTAAGAAACGATAAGCGTCCCGGCAGACGCCCTAGTACCCGATCCAGTGCGGCAAACATACGCTGTCCAAGACCGGTGTGAAAAAATAGCTCTCCCATGATCAAAAACAATGGGATCGGTACCAGCGCAAAATTAGTCAGTGAGCTGGCCCCGCTTCGAAGCAGTTGCAAGATGCCAGCCTCTCCACCCATGAATAGCAATACGCCGATGATGTCGGCACAGAGAAACGCAAACACCACAGGAACGCCCAACGCCATCAGCAAAATAATGAGGCCCAGCAACAGGGCGAAAACCACATACCATTCTAAAAACATTGCTAGCCAACCTGCCGAGATGGAAGCTTCACTCTTTAACGCCAAGTTCGTCGTCAAACATCTGATCAAAACCCAACAGAAAACGCAGAAACTCAATGGTCATGAGAAAAAACGATAAAGGCAGCACACAGAACATCACCCATCGCGGCATATCGAAAGAACGGATCTCTACGTCCCCGCGGACAAAACTCTCCATGGCCAACCCGACAGAGTAGTAACAAAGCAACGCGCAAATGGTTGCGCAGACTAGGTAAACAAACATTGCCATTCGCGCACGCCAGCGTTGACCTACAAGCGCTGTTAACACCTGCAGATAAATGTGGTGTTTGTTGCGAACCAGCCACGGGGCACCCAGCATGGTCATGTACAAAAGGCCGTATTCAGTAATACTTAACGTGTGTGGAAACGGCCGGAACCCGAGATTACGCGCGGCGACATCATAGACGATAAGAACCAGGACCACTGCGAGTACAGCAGCGCCGGTTGCGAAAAAACCGGTAAGCGCACGTTCGTAATAATCGGGCACGCGTCGCAACGCTGTCATCGGCGACTCCGGAATGCCGCGCGTAGCTCTGCATAATTGTCAGGCGCATACGCCCGAACGCGCTCCCATATCACCTCCACCGACTGTCGTCGATAGCGTGTGGCACCCTTATCACCCAACGTGATCACTGTCATGCCGGCTTTTTCCATGTCGCTGCCCTGAATTTTAGCGGCAGCTTTGAAACGTTCGTAACTGTCACGTTCGTACTCAATTACTGCTGTCTCAAGAAATTGGCGTACGGCTACCGAGAGGCTGTCCCATTTCTTCACATTGAAGAGAATGCCGACATCGCTGGAGAACACACCAGGATCGATGCGATAGCGCAAATGCCGATCCCACGACGTATCGGTGAGCCCGCTCACTGGCCAACCGACTCCATCTATGGTGCCCCGCTCTAACGCTGTGTAAATATCACTCGGTGCTAAATTTACAAACACGGCGCCGAGGTCCGTGATGAACTCTCTCCATACGGCTCCGCCACGTATCCGAAGCCCGGCGAGATCAGGAAAACCGTCCGGTAGAATCCGAGGTCGCTCACGGGTATATAGGTGGAACGGCAAGAACTGCGCGCGGGCGAGGAAACGCGCCCCGAGGCGTTCACGATGCAAACGATCGAGTAGCTCAAGCCCACCATTGGCGCGTGTTTCCATCGGAGAGAGATCACTCGCGAACAACACGCCGATCTCGGGAAGATTACCAAGGTAGTATGTAGTGGGCCCGTACACCATATGTACGACCCCAGTGCGGAGCGCGTCAGCCTGCTCATAGCTCGGAACGGCTTCGGGCCCACCCACATAGATTATTTTGAATGAACCATCAGCCTCTCGATTAACCGTGTCTACCCACGCCCGGAAATCCTCCGCATAGGGCGTTTGCGATGGCACTAGAGACACTGCCCGAATAGCGACCATCTCGGTAGCGGTAGTGCAAGCCCCAAGAGCCAACAGCAGCAGCGTAACACCGGTAAACGTTCGGGTCGGCCCCATTCCCCACACGTATAATCACCTCCAACTTCAAGCTAACATAACATAGGGGTGTGAGTTGGAAAGACGCTTACCATGATAGAACGGATTGACGGTCAGACTAAGCCTACGGTGCCAGCGACACATTTTCTGGACAACCGCATCTATTCCGATCCTAAGGTTTTCAGCGAAGAGCTTCGCAGGATCTTTGCAACCAGATGGAAATTCGTATGCCACGCCGGTGAGCTTACGGCACCTGGAGATTTTCGCGTATTTCAGGTCGGTGGCCACGAAATCATCGTGCTGCGCGGCGCAGATAACGAGATTCGCAGCTTCTACAACACCTGTGCGCATCGCGGCACACAATTGGTACGCCAGCCTGCGGGCAATCTCGCCAACAATCGACTTACCTGTTTTTATCATCTGTGGAGCTACGACGACCACGGTCGCTGCGTTACCATTCCCGAGCCAGACGCTTACAAGCGACAGGGAATAGACAAAAGCAAGGTCGGCCTACGCGTGGTGCGCGTGGAATCAATATTTGATCTGGTTTTCGTAAATCTTGATCAAAACGGTGGATCGCTTGAGGAGTATCTGGGTGACAATCTCATCGACGCAATGCAAAGCCCGTTCGGTGCCACGGAGCTCGAGGTATTTCATATCCATCGTGTGGAACTTAAAGCGAATTGGAAGCTGTTCGTTGAAACCAACAACGAGGGATACCACGAGTTACTGCACACACTGAATCGGACCACCGCAGTGGCCGTCGAGGCCTACCGCAAACGCCAATGGCGCTGCCACGACAACGGACACTTATCGCTGGACGAAGCGTTGATTAAGTATGACGCTAATAAACTCGAAGGACGCGAAGAGCACACGCTGCCGGGAATGCAACCGAATGGCCACGTAGTCGTGAATGTATTTCCCGATGTGATGCTGAACTGCCGCTCAACAGTAGTGCGGATCGACTCCCTGACGCCGGTGGCTCCGGATAAGACCGTGCTCGAATGCCGGGGCCTGGGCGTGCGCGGTGACAGCGACCCAGTACGGCAACTGCGCATTCGCCACCACAATCAAGTCTGGGGTCCAATGGGCTGCAATCTTGCAGAAGATATCTGGGCGACCCAGGCCCAGGAGATCAACATGGCCGCAGGCACCAGCCGCTACAGCGTTATCGCCCGCGAAGAGAAAGGTTCGATGGATGACGCACCTCTTAGGGGATTCTACGCGGAATGGAGTCGCCTCACCGGCTACCAACCAGCGGATGTCGACGCCTGACCATGACTTACATAGATCTGACACTACGCCGCTTAATACATGCATCAGCACGACACCTGGACAATCGGGATTACGTGGGATTTGTGGATTTGTTCGCGCCAAATGGTGAATATCGTGTCGACGCAAAAGCACCGGAGCTCACCGATACGATGACGTGGATGGAAATGACCCGTGATGAACTGGCTGAGCGTTGTAAACAATTGGGACGACAGGAATGGGAGATAACCAGCTACGAACAAACACGATTGCTTAGTATCGATATCGTGGACGTCGATACCGACACCGCACACACCTCGACCGGTTTCGTCATCTACCACACCGATGCAGACGGCGCCACGCAGTGTTACGCGGCAGGACGCTACGAAGACGACTGGCACGGAAGTAGTGACGATTGGTTCCTGACCGCGCGCCGCGTAGATCTTAAAACGCGCTTGCTGTCACCGATGTCGCCGCTGCCGTTGTAAAACGCTGCGTGCAGGAGCGGTTTAGCCGCTCCCGGCACGGGTAGGAATGGTCACCCGCTCACTCCAGCCAGACGCCGGTGCAACATTACCGCTAACTCATCCCAATACGGCGCGTAATTCGAATCCGCACCTGCGTTACTCGCCCGTCCAATCTGCAACTGCGCGAGAATTTCCAGGTCCTGTTCATTGATACGCAACATCTGCCGCTCGAATTCCCGCCGCTGGTTAGCGCGATCGTCGGCCATAGCCTCATCACTTACCAGATAAAGACCAAGACTCTCAAAACTCTCATTCACCGCCCCGGGTAATACGCAGATTGCCTGAAACCATTGCTCGCCAATCGCGAGCAGGGTATTGGGAAAGAGATATATAAAATGATGTGAGCTTCTGAATTTTTTTGGAACATTGGGGAAACTCGGTAACGGCCGATTGATCCTAGGTCGCTCCGACTCACCACCGGGTACAAACGCGCCGAAACAGTCAACGCTCAGTCCAACTGTAACGTAATCGGCACCGGCGCTCGGGCCACCGACTTGACCGTGTACAAACGGCAAATGATAGCCATCAAGAAAATTTTCACAGACCAGTTTCCAGTTCGCTCGCGGGTGATATTCCTTCGCGACCAACAGGCGCAGGTCATTGGCATCGAACCCAGCCCACCGCTCGGCCAGCGGCGCGACAAATGTATCGAAAGGTTGCGCGGTCCCCGAGAGATTCACAAATATTGTGTCGTACCACACCACGTGGCGAACGGCCTTGAGCCGGAGGTCGTTTCGCGTAAGCTCATCGGGTGCCGATCCGGCGCTGCGGTCCCAATAAGGCGCCGCACGCAACTCTCCGTCCAAGGAGTAGGACCAGGTGTGATAGGGGCAGGTGATGAGACCGTTGGCGCGATGGCATGCCGCATCAATCAATTTAAGCCCACGATGGCGACACACGTTAAAGAATATGTGTAGGCGCCCGTCCTGATCGCGGGTAACCAGCAGTGGTTGACCGGCCACTTCCAGTGGACACACGTCCCCGGGTTTCTGAAGCTTTGAAGCCGCCCCGATACCAACCCAGTTGTCGGTAAATATCTGGCGCCGCTCCACGTCTAGCAAGGCGGGATCCGTGTAGTGTTCGGGCCCGGGATGCGGCAGCAAGGGTCGTTCACCTGTCATTTCTCTAGCCTACGCAGATCGGTACAGAAAAAACAGCCAGCCTTCACATTCCGACGAGGCAAGGTTAGTCTGCGCCATACAGGAATGCCTGAAGGATAGTGAATCTATGGCCGCCCGGATTGAAGATCAGATCGTTGCCAAAGAGGCCGATACCGAAATTATCGTCGACCAGGTGGAACGAAAAAAACCCTATCAACCCTACCTGGATGCCGAACTTGGTCTGCGCAATCACTGGTACGCGGCATTGTTCGGCAGTGAGTTGCTCGAGGGCGAATGCCGCGGCGAAATGGTGCTCGGCGAACGGCTACTGTTCAAACGTGCCGGTGGCAAACCTTATGCGATTGCCGATCGCTGTCCACATCGCGGCGCTGCGTTCTCCGCTCGACCGGAATGCTACACAGAGAACACGATTACCTGTTGGCTGCACGGCTTCACCTTCGATGTGCGTGATGGGAAGCTCGTACAGATCCTGACCGATCCCGACAGCACCCACATCGGCCGGCTTACGCATAAAACTTATCCTGTCGAGGAAAAAAACGGAGTGATTTTTGTTTTCATCGGTGACATGGACCCACCGCCGCCCGTAGAACAGGATCTACAACCGAAATTTCTAAACGAGAAACTCGCGTTTCATCCGGTTGCCCGTACTAAGGCGCGCGGCAATTGGCGGATCGCTGTGGAGAATGGCTTCGACGCTTCGCACAATTACGGTCATCGCAATGCGGGGCTCTTCAAACTCGCCGATGCCGCGATCCCCTTATCTACGTACCCCAGCCGCAAGGAACTGGTTGAGATCATCGAGGGCGAGGAAGGGCCATGGGGTTTGATAAAGCTCGACGACGTCAATATTTGGTCCGCGGACATCGAAGGTAAGACGGTAACATCGGCCAATGTCGATCCCGAAAATCTGCCATCCAACATGGAGATCGTGGTCGGCGTTCATCTGCCGTGCGGCCTGGAGGTGGATTGGTTTCCCGTGCCAGGCATGATGCATTTCGAATGGTACACCCCAATCGACGAAGACCATCATTACTACATCATCGGACATGCCAAACTGGTCAATTCGCCGGAAGAGGAAGCCACTTTCCACCAGGAGTGCGAGCAGATCTACGGGCCGCTGGTATGGCGCGGCCCGGAGGGTCAGAGTGAGCCGGAAGGTGACGGTGAGCGGTGGGGATTTAACAACTTCGACGCGTTTGGCCGCGCCCAGCTGCATCACGCCTATCAATACGAAGATTTCTGGCGCAAAGAACAGCTCTACCGCCCCGATTACATCATCGTTCGTTGGCGCATGCTGGTATCCAAACATATGCGTGGCATCCAGCAACGCGGTGACTGGGCACCGACCCGTGGCTGGTCTCCGGACGGACGCGACTACAACCCCGCGAAACACAAATAGCATCTGTTGAGTTCCCTAAATATCACTCGCAGCGGCGCCGGTCCGCGATTGTTGTTTCTACACGGGATTGACGGGACAGAGTCCTGCGCCGCTGCCGCCGCGGCACTCGCGGAAAATCAC
>CAZBOQ010000144.1:0-19109 GCA_964493555.1 uncultured Gammaproteobacteria bacterium
GGCGCAGCTAGTGACGGCGGCAAACGAAAATGGCAGCGGCGCGGTGGCTATGGGCTTAAGCCAGATTGTGGCTGATGGGCTCGGTATCGACGTCAGTGATGTCATTGTGCCACTGGTCGATACGGACAACAGCGGTTGGGAAGGCGGCTCACAGGGTAGCCGCACCACCACAATGACGGGTCGAGCGGTAAAGGATGCGGTCGACGAAGTCCGAACGAAGATTGAACTCGCGGCGGCAGATCTTTTGGAAGCCGCCACCGATGACATTGAAATCACCAATGCAGGTGTCGGCATCGTCGGCGCACCGCACACCAGAATATCGCTAGCTAATATTGCAACGAGAGCAATGCTCTCCGGCGGAGAGTTATGTGCAACCGGAAGTTTCGCCGGACCACCCGCCGAACTGAAAGAGCCTGGCGGTTGTGTTCCGAACATGATTGTGCCCGGTATCACTGTACCGAATTATCATGTGCACTTTGCTGAAGTGGAGGTTGACCCGGTAACCGGCAATGTCAGTGTTGTGCGCTACGTTGTTGCCCAAGAGGTGGGAAAGGTCATCAACCCTGCCGGTGTGATCGGTCAGATCCAAGGGGCGGTCACCCAAGGGATCGGTTACGCACTGTACGAAAGCTTGCGCATCGAGGACTGCCGCCACGTGGAATGCACCTTTGAGGCATATCGGTTGCCGCTGTCCGTCGATATCCCCAGAGTCGAGACGATATTGATGGAGCACCCTTGGGAGGGTGGCCCGCATGGTGCCAAGGGCGCGGCTGAGCCGGCCAGTTTGTTGCCGGCTGCAGCGAGCGGCAATGCAGTTGCAGACGCCATAGGTCGAACACAGCCGTTCAAAAAAATCCCAATAACGCCAGAGGATGTCCTAGCGGCGATCGAAGAGCTGGAGCGCATGCGAGCAGCGTAAGCACTGGCTTGTTGTCCACAGGAAAAAAACGTGATGACATTGGATGGTTTTTTTCATTGCACTGAGCGAGGGTCCTCACTGGGGACCGAAGTACGCGCCGGCGTCACTACATTCCTAATGATGGCATATATCATTGTGGTCAACCCACAGATATTGGCCGAGACCGGTATGCCGTTGACCGACGTCGTCACGGCGACCGCGTTGGCTGCGGCGATTGCGTGTTTGGTGATGGGTCTGGTTGCCAATTTCCCGTTCGCATTAGCGCCAGGAATGGGTCTCAACGCCTTCTTTACTTACGGCGTGGTGCTGGGGACTGGGATTGCCTGGCAGACGGCGCTCGCAGCAGCTTTTGTCGCTGGCGTTTTGTTTCTCGTTTTGTCTAATACCGGACTACGATCCAAGGTAATCAACAGCATTCCAAACACACTGAAATTAGCTGTCACGTCGGGTATTGGTTTGTTTCTCGCGATTATCGGATTTAAAAATATGGGTCTGTCCGTGGACCATCCGGCGACCCTCATTACCCGCGGTTCGATTATCGAGCCTTCGGTGTATTTATCGGTCGTCGGGGTCTTGCTTATCGGTGCACTCATGACTAAGGGCGTGCGGGGTGCAATCCTGATCGGTGTCACGACCCTGACCGTTATTTTTTGGATAATGGGCATCGCTGCGCCGCCTGAGGGCATCATTGCGACACCCCATTTCCCCAGTACAACATTGTTTGCATTGGATTTCGAAAACGCGTTGACCATAGGCTTCATGATGGCCGTTTTCTCGTTTTTGTTCGTAGATGTTCTTGATACTGCAGGAACGCTTATTGGTGTAGGTCGTGCTGGCCAGTTCCTTGACGATCAAGGCCGCTTGCCCGGTGCTGAACGCGCATTCCTGGCCGACGCGACTGGCACGGCTGTAGGCGCATTAGTCGGTACTAGCCCGGTGACCAGTTACATCGAGTCGGCTGCAGGTATAAAAGAAGGCGGGCGTACGGGCTTGACGGCAATCGTCGTTGCTTTGTTGTTTCTTCTTGCTATGTTCTTTTTGCCAGTCATCGTTGCAGTTCCGCTGAGCGCAACTGGCCCCGCGTTGGTTGTCGTTGGTGCGATGATGATGGAGGGTACGCGAGATATCGATTGGCAGCGGATCGAAGATGCGATTCCGGCGTTTCTTACTATCGCGACGATGCCGTTCACCTACTCCATCGCGGATGCGATCGGCTTTGGTATCGTCAGCTACACGGCGATACGTTTGATGGTCGGACGGTATCGGGAAGTCAGTGGTGTCATGTATACCTTGGCCGCCGTTTTGCTAGTTTATTTTGCGGTTATTGGATAGGAGATAGTGCGATGCGGCGCTTGGTATTGTTCGGCGGATTGGTGATTATCGTTCTGGGCGGCTTTGTCTGTGCCGAAGATGTATCAGCGGAGTCGGACTATGCGGAAATCGCGCCATTTATGGAAATACTAGGCGATCCAGCGCACCAGTCAATAGAAGCATTTGCTATTTTCGATGACTTTTACTACGTCGGTATGCATTGGGTTGCAGCTTATGTGCTGGATACCGGTGACGGACTGGTGGTGATTGATGCGCTTTACGGCGATTGGGTCGAGCACGTTGTTAGCGGCATCGAAAAAGTGGGGCTAGATCCTAACGACATTAAGTACGTGCTCTGTACGCACGGGCATTTCGATCATGCGGGCGGCGCTAAGGTTTTGCAAGACCGTTACGGAGCAAAAGTGCTGATGACTGCTGAAGATATTGAATTAGCAAAGGAGACTCAAGGTGACCCGGTGTTGCATTTTGAGATGGCAAATTACGATGTTGCCGAAGACAGAGACGTAATCGAGCTTGGGAGTAAGCGAATTACGCTATACAAAACACCCGGCCATACCTGGGGGACTATGTCTATCAAGTACGAGGTGACGGACGGTGAGCAACGTTACACTGCTATGACTTTGGGCGGTGTTGGCAGAAATTTCTCGGGTGTGGCACAAACGGAGGCTTACATAAAAAGTTATCAGCGATTAATTGAGATGCAGGATGACATCCATGTGTCGATGCCGAATCACGCATTCATGACCGAACTGTTTGCACAGCGCGACCTTTTGTTGAGACGTCAGGCCAGAGACGTTCATCCGTTTGTTAATCCCGATGCTTACAAGGCTTCATTAGCATCCTTCCTTGTGCAAGCGGAGGATAAGCTCGTGCAGGAGAAGCGCGGCGCTGCGATGTCTCCCGTCGCGACGCTGAAAAAGCTGCTAGCGCCATTGGTCGAAAATTACCAAAACCAAAAGTAAGTCGTGGTGCGTTACTGCGTAATAGAAACGGGATTGGTAGTAACGACCTTAGGGGACGAATACCGATCGTATCCTGAAATGTTAATTAACCTGCTGGAAGATCAGATTCCGAATAATGAATTCGATATCGTCAGTGTGGTGAATGGTGAACGCCTTCCGGGGCCGACGGATTATGCTGGGTATGTGATTATGGGGTCGAGCCATAGTGTCTATGACGACCTTCCGTGGATAGAGCCGCTGCTGGAGTTTTCTCATACAGTGGCACAGCAGAGGATTCCGCAAATCGGTATCTGTTTTGGTCATCAGTTGATCGCCAAGGCGATGGGTGGGGATGTGGCCCCCGCGCCTACCGGTTGGCGGATCGGTAATCATGTGTATCGGATCAGTGATGCTGAGTCTGACACGGAAGAGGAGGTCGTAGCGTTTTCGTATCATCAGGATCAGGTACTGACGCCGCCGCCTGGTGTCGATGTTGTGGCGAGCAGTGAGACTTGCCGTTTCGGTGGGTTCATTTACACGGAGACCCCTGCGTTTTCCGTGCAATTTCATCCAGAATTTCGTCCTGCATATTTTCGTGATCTCGTTGCCGCGACGTCCGATCGGTTTGTGCTGTCTGATTTTACAGAACGCGCCCTGATTAACGTGGAGCGCCCTACAGATAGTGACCGTTTTGCCGAAGCGATTGCCAGGGGACTTGCCGCTCGGCCAGCGACGGATATTGTTGCTGCGCTCCTAGGTCGCAACGGATAATGTTTCTCCGCTAGCGGAAGAGGAGGTTCTCAGGTGATAGATCTATATACGTCGGCTACGCCAAACGGCTGGAAAGCAACGATTACGCTGGAAGAACTCAATCTACCTTATGAACTCCATGCGATAGATCTGCCGGCTGGTGACCAGCATCGCCCGGAGTTCTTGGCGATGAATCCGAATGGACGTATTCCCGTAATCGTCGATCGAGAGGCGGATGGTTTGACCATCTTCGAATCTGGAGCAATCCTGATCTACCTGGCTGAGAAAACGGGACGGTTGTTGCCGACCAGCATCCATGGACGATCCTGTGCCCTGCAGTGGTTGATGTTTCAGATGGGCGGGATCGGGCCGATGCAGGGGCAGGCGGTAATCTTCGAACGTTACTTTCCCACGGACGTTCCCGTCGCACGTGAGCGGTATAAGAACGAAACGCGACGGTTGTACGAGGTGCTCAACAAACGTTTGTCGGACGTGGAGTATCTAGCGGGTGAGTACAGCATTGCAGACATTGCCAACTGGTCCTGGGTAAAGGCGCATCGCTGGTCACGAGTACCCGTCGACGGACTGGAGCATCTGCAGCGTTGGATACGCGATCTGGCCGAACGGCCCGCGTGTCGCCGGGGGATCGAACTACCGCCCCCAGCAGGCAATGCTGAAGCGCAAAAACGTTTGGGTGCGAGTATAGTCACCGAGTAGGCGTGTTATCGAATTCTTTTCGTCATCGCCACTCTATTTCCGACTGTGAGGGGTTTACAGACCGAAAACGCTTACTCTCTAGCTTAAGCTAGAGAGGCTCTCAATCGCTGTAGATCCGAATATCGGCTCGGAATGTCATCTCGGTCTGCGGCCAGTCGAAGATCGCGCAGTTTTTCCAGTGAGTCCAGCAGAACTGGAAGCGGCGGACCGCTAGCTGTGATGTTGACCAGACCGGTTTTGGGCAACTTCGCGGCAGGACCGGTAATAAATTTATTGACCAGTTGGTCATGATGCTGCGCAGCCGTCTTACCGTGGGTTTCACATACTTCCAAGAATATTCTTAGATTTCTGCTGAACCATTCCTCGTTATTGCTGGTCTCCAATGCATCGGAGAACTCGTTCAACAGGCTTCGTCTTCTCATGCAATCTCTCAACATTTCCTGCTCGTGCGGAAGCATAAACAAAAATTTTTCTACCAGTACCTGTGAATAGGAAGGATTGTTCGCGCTACATAGACCCAAGAGCAGGTCGACCACATTGATGCCCGCGAAGTCACCGGCATTGGCACCCCGATACACATTTGGGCCGACCCGATAAGGTTTGTAGTAAGGTCGCACGCAATAGAAGAAACGGTCTATATCGAGTGTGCTGAACAGTGTGTCATTGAATGCAATTACATCGGCAAGCGCGTCTTTGGCGTCACGGAGTAAATAGTGAGTAATGGGATGAGAAATACCCATTGGTAGAATTCGTCGCAAAGCGTCGGCGGCTCTCTGATAAGCTAGAATACCCAGCGTGTTGTAATCAAGGAAAATGTATTCGTCTTTTAAATTAGTGAAGGTTCGAGGAAGCCCGTCTTTGGCGAGGTTGTGCGTTGCGAGGTGGGCTGTCGCAAAGCGAGGAGAGACACCAACGGTGGTCGCAATGTGTAGTGCTAAAGCCGATGCTTCTACCAACGGTGAGGTGGTTTCGCGCGACGGTGCAGTGATCTCGTGGCGCCTGCAGGCGGCCATATACAGTCCGACTGCACCGAGCAAGTCGTATGCTTGTTCGAAACCTTCATCTGTGTTGCCTTCCTTGAGCAGTGGCACGATGTAGCTGCGCCCCTCATCATGCATTTGCTGTTTGATCGAGTCGCCGATTCCCTCCACGACGTGACGTTCAGCTTGCGCGAAGTAACTCTCTTCCAACTCGCTGTTCATCTCCACAAAACTGCTACGGATCCAGCGATCGAAGGTCTCTACGTTTTTACTCATCGGGGCAATTGTGGAGGGGTTGCCGTTACGCCAGCCTTACTGGAGGTTTCTGAAGGTGTCTGTGCTTCCCTGATGTAGGTGACTTCCATAGCGTGGTTAGTGTAGATCCCGACTGTTGACAAAGCCAAATTGCGATACGGCGTTTGCCGCCATAACGGCAGATCTTGCTCAAAATCCGAAGTAATGGCTCAATATGTTGTAAATTCCAGGGTGTAGGGGAGGCGGTGAGTCGTCGTTTCAATTGTTCGGCCCACATAAAACTCGGGAGCAATATCGCGAATGGCAGAAGTAACGGAAGCTGAATTGATCGATCGCGTGGAGCAGATCGCCCCCGCGATTGCTCAGCGCGCTGCACAAAGTGAAGCGGATCGTAAACCGCATGATGATTCGATCCAGGAACTGGCGGATGCTGAAGTGTTTTCGCTCTTCACGCCGAAGCGATACGGCGGACACGAGTTTTCGTTGGACACACATGCACGCGTGATAGAGATAATAAGCAGCGCTTGTATGTCGACCGCATGGGTTTCAGCTTTTTATTTAGGTCACAATTTTATGGCGGTTAAATTCGGTAGAGAGATGCAGGAAGAGCTATGGGGGGAGCGGCCGTTTGCCTTGATCCCTATTACAACAAATCCGCCAATTAGCGCGAAGGCAGTTGATGGGGGATGGGAGATTTCTGGTCGTTCATCGTTTGCTTCTGGCATTATGCATGGGGATTGGGTGGGATTAACCGGGGCGGCCGAGGATCAGGCATTGTGGGTCTACATGATGCCGAAAAGTGACGTGCGCGTGCACGATGTTTGGCAGATGTCCGGGATGGCGGGTACCGGCAGCAATGATGTCGAAGTGGAAGGTTTGTTTGTGCCGGCTCATCGCAGTGTCCCTTTGGCGGAGTTTTTTGAAGGTAAAACTGCGGGCACGATGCTGCACGAAAATCCGCTGTACCATACGCCACTGCTACCATTCATCTATAATGAGTGTATGTGTGTGTTCAGTGGCGGATTGCGTGGTGCTACTGACTATTTCGAGGAAGTCGTGCGCCGCCGAGTGACCTCGCATGCACGCACGGTCGTTAAGGATCAGCAGCATACTCACTATCTCCTCGGCGAAGCACATATGAACGTTCTTACAGCAGAAGCGTTGGTACGCGATTTGGCCAGGGAAACTATGAAATGCGTCAACAAGGGCGATTGGCTCATGACTGACCGATTGCGCCTGAAAACTATCGCAGCGTTTATCCCGCAACATTGCCGGCGCTCTATGTCCGATATGATTGCCCATGCTGGGACTAGTAATTTTCATAATGACCGTCCGTTACAGCGGTACTTCCGTGACCTGAACACATTAGCCTCCCACGCGTTCTGGGATAGAGACACGACAATGGAACTCTATGGGCGGGAACGGCTGGGTCTGGAGCCGAATCACCCACTGATCTGACAGTTCGAGCTCATTGGCAGATATATGCTTGCATGTTGGCAACACACGTAAACATCGAGTTTTTCGAATGTGTGTCTTTGAACACAAAGCGTCGATGGCAAAATGGGTTTCTGAGTCTCGCCGGCTCAGGTTTCCAGCTGCGCCTCAAATCTTAAGTTCGGATAATAAAAAGTCTGCCAATTTCCGGGATGGCACGTGCTTTCGAGTGAAGCAATCAGAATTTTGCCGCCTAAGCCTCTATCTTAGCTAGCATATCCAAACTTGCCATCGCCTGCGCAATCAGTAAGGTCGATATCGGACGGATATTGTTACCTAGAATATTTCCTTGCCGAGATGATAGTCAGCAAGGAGACAGAGGTAGGCGTTATATGGATTCAAGGGTTTATTCATAAGATTACGTCAGGGTTCGGTTTTGGTGTTTCAAAGGGTCCTGGGCAATGATAGTTGAGACCAAGAGGCGGGCTGATGAAAGAACTTTTTCTGGGGGTTTTACTAATCACCGGCACGTCAATGCTGATCGCGGGCGAATTTACCGGCGACCGTTTTATCGATGACGGTTTTGCGGGACGTAGTGCTGTGCATGCGCCGAACGCAATGGTGGCGACGAGTCAACCGCTAGCAACGCAGGCCGCGATCGAGATCCTCCACGCGGGTGGTAGTGCGGTTGATGCGGCGATTGCGGCCAACGCCGTACTTACGGTGGTCGATCCGGCTGCTGCCGGGATTGGGGGTGATCTATTCGCGATTGTCTGGGATCCGGCCAGCGGACAACTTCATGGTTTGAATGCAAGCGGTCGTTCGCCTACAGGGTTTTCGCTGGCGGAGCTTCGTGCCCAGCTTGGCAGTCGCGATACTCTGCCGATGTATGGCCCGCTTACGCTCACGGTGCCGGGTGCCATCGATGGATGGTTCGAGCTTCACGAGAAGTTCGGGTTGCTGTCCATGGCTAAAGTTCTGGCACCAGCTATTCGCTACGCGCGAGAGGGCGTGCCTGTCCCTGAATATGCGGCGTGGTTGTGGCAGTACGGTATAGGTAAGCTTGAACAGTCATCTGAGATGACAGGTAAGTTAGACAATCTTCGGCGTACCTTTCTTATTGATGGGAAGCCACCAACAACAGGTCAGTTGTTTCGTAATCCGGATTTGGCCACGACTTACGAGTTACTCGCAGTTACCGGACGCGATGTTTTTTATCACGGATCGATCGCCAGGACCATTATCGAATACCTTACAAAAGTTGGTGGAAACCTTAGTGCGGCAGATCTCAGAAATCATAAGAGCCAATGGGTTGCGCCGGTATCGGTTAACTACCGAGGTTACGACGTGTTCCAGATACCGCCTAACGGGCAGGGTCTGACGGTGTTACAGATGTTGAATATCCTCGAGGGTTTCGATGTCGCGTCTATGGGTTATAAAAACCCAGACTATTGGCATGTGCTGGTTGAGGCGAAGAAACTAGCTTTCGAGGATCGTGCACGCTATTACGCTGACCCAATCTTCGAGAAGATCCCGATAGAGAGTCTCCTCTCTGATGAATACGCAGCCGCGCGCCGTCAAACGATTGACATGAATCGTGCAGCACAGGACCTCGCACCAGGCGATCCGCGATTGTCTGCGGGTGAGACTACGATCCTCGCTGTGGGTGATGCGAACGGGATGATGATCTCGCTAATCCAAAGTCAGTATTGGTTTTTCGGTAGCGGCCTGGTACCGGATGGTTTGGGGTTTCCCTTGCAAAACCGCGGCTCGCGCTTTGCTTTGAAAGAGGGTCACGCCAATCTTTATGAGCCGGGAAAACGGCCGTTTCACACCATCATCCCGGGTTTTGTGATGAAAAAGGGAAAGCCATGGCTGGCGTTTGGCGTACTCGGTGCTTCCGCGCAGCCACAGGGTCAAGTGCAGGTGTTGGTAAACCTCATCGATTTCGGCATGAGCCTGCAGGCGGCCGGCGATGCGGCGCGCATGTTCCACACCGGTAATAGCACGCCGCGGGGAGAGTCTCACGAGCCTCGTGGAGGAAGACTGTTTCTGGAACGGGCCATCGGGGAGCGCATCATAGATAATTTACGCGGTAGGGAACATGTTACCGACTATGTAACCAGTCATCTAAAAAGCTATGTGGGCGGTTACCAGGGCGTGATGCGCGATCCAGAAACCGGTGTTTACACTGGCGCCGCAGAAATGCGCTTGGACGGTCGCGCCGCCGGGTACTGACAAAGTCGTTTGAACGAAACGTACAACGGGCGCAAGCACTCAGAGCGAATTGAATAGTAAGTACGTGCTGGCAATGATTGCGGCTACCACTGCCCAGGCAGTGAGAAACCCGACGATCGACGAGCGGCGCGGGATGGGGATCTCTAGCCCCCAGTAATCGAACATGACTCGTCGTGGAGCCGGAGAGATCCCCGGAGGCAGTGTAAAGGGTTCCCCCTGTACCTCTTCCTGATCAACGGGTGTGCGCATGCACATATAGAAACGATTTAACCGCTCTTCAGGTACTTTGGATGAGTAGAGGCTTACCAAAACGGTTACGCCGAATCCGCCACTCAAGTAGATAAGCATTTGCCACGGTAGGTAGAGCCTCGCACTCCCCGTTGTTGGGTTAACGAAAACCATGAAATTCAACCAATTCCCCTGCATGCTTTGTATAAATGTGGCATTGAAGTCCCACAACACTAGCATGCCAACCGACACTTTTGAGGTGAACACGATCAGTAATAGCGTAGCAATTGTGCCCGCCCAGGCGCCTGCCACCGTGGTGCCACGCCAGAGCAACCCGGTCATCCACGCGACACCCATGATGGCGCTGATCTGCCAGAAGATCTGCAAGCTTCTTACGATATCGCTCAAGTTGAAAGCAACCAGCACGCTGCAGACAACGAATGTTCCAGCGGCGATCCGGCCGACCAACATGTAGTGCGAATCACTTTTGCCGGGCCTCCAGAATCTCCGGTAGAGATCCCGAGTAAATAACGCGGAGCACGTAATCATATAGGTATCACAAGAACTCATTACCGACGCTAACATGCTTGCTATGAAAATTCCGAGCAGCCCAGGCCCGATTCCCGGCAGTAGTTCTCGCGCCATCAGCCCGTAGACTTGATCTATCTCGGTGGTTTCGTTCATACCAGCAAAGATCCCGAGCGCGCATAGCCCGGTCAGCATCCACGCTACGGTGCAAACCCGCTTTATAAAAGCGCCGTATACCACGCCCACGCGCCCATCTGCTTCTGTTTTGGCTGCGCCACAGGTACTCATAAGATAAGGCAGGCTTACCCAGCCGATTAACCCGTTGAGCGCAATGACGGCGATGTAAAAGAGGGTAATTTCGTCGCTAGCCACGAGCTCGAACATCCACGGACTCTGTACGGTTTCTTTTAAACCGCTCAAACCACCAACCGCATCTAACGCAAAGGGCAGAATCAAAAATGAGAGCACGATCGTCATCCATCCTTGGATGAAATCCGTATAGATTGCCGCGTTTAATCCCCCCGCCAGACCGTAAGTCACAAACAAAACTGTCATGACTAAAATAGTGAGTTGGGGATCCATCATCCCGCCAGTGACTGCCGTAATCATCCGCTCCGATCCGAATAACATTAGCCCCATGTTGAATGTCATCTGCAGGATCCCCATCGCCGCATATAGACCACTAACGCTTCTTCCATAGCGAAAGTCAAAGTATTCGCCAGTCGTCAAAGCGCGCGTACGACGATAGAGAGGTGCCAGCAACCAATAGAAAGGTGTGATAAGCAGGTACAACCACTGGTACCAGATTCCGCTAGCACCGCTTTGATACGTTTTGGAGGCGACACTGATGGCTTGGTCGGAATGCGTACCAGAACCAAAATTGAAAAACACCATGAACCAACGGTTGAAACTGCGATCACCGATAAAGAAGCTGGCTACGTTCCTGGTTTTCTTTGAAGCCATCACCCCGATAGCCGTAATCATTACGAGATAAATGATCAGTACTGCCCAATCTATCCAAGTGATGTTCATCGGTGTGCTTTCAACGTAACTTGACGGATCCGTTTGTGATGGTGGGTGTCAACGACTGCGGCAGTGATGAATTTCCGGTAGACCCGATCGCATAAAACGCGCATATTGTGGGGACACGATGTGTAACTGGTAGTCTCTGGGAGAAGCCTATGAAATTCGCTTTTTTCGTCATCAATCAGAGCCCCGGGACGTCGTCCATGAAACAAGTCTATGACGACGGCATGGAGCAGGTCGAGTGGGGCGAGGAACTAGGCTACGATGCGCTGTTCGTCGCCGAACATGCTTTCTTCCACCACGGTAAGCCGTCTCCCCATGTCTTGCTCGGTAACATCGCGGCACGTACCAAACGGATCCGCATTGGTACTGGTGTCAGTATTTTGCCCTGGCACAATCCAATAGAGATCGCACAGGATTATGCCACTGTCGATCTACTTTCTGATGGGCGGTTTGACTTCGGTGTTGGACGAGGGCTTTTCCGTGGCGAATTTGAAGGCTATGGGGTGCCTTGGCAGGAGGCGCAAGAGCGGTTCGATGAAAGTTTGGATATCATTCTGAAGGCGTGGACTGAGGATCCGTTCTCCTATAAAGGGAAATTCCACAGTTATCGCGAGGTTGAAGTGCTGCCGAAACCGCTGCAAAAACCCCACCCACCGCTATGGCAGCCTTGCCTCAGTCCGTCGACCATGGAGAAGTGTTTACGCCGCGGGATTACGCCGATCATCGGTGCTTCCTTGACCCGGTTAACTGATTTGAAAGTCATGTTTGAACGTCTTTCGACGGTAATGGAGCAAACGGGTACTACGCACATGGAAATAGTGGCGCACCCGTTCATATATGTAAGTGACACAGTTGAGAAGGCACGTGAAGAAGCCCGTGAGGCCATGCAATGGTTTCTTGATGACTTTGGCAGAATGTTCACATTGCCGGAGGGGATGGAATGGCCGGAGTCCTACAAGTTCTTCGAGCCCTGGGGGGAGTACATTCGTTCGCTTTCATATGATCAGGTGGTGAACGACGATCTGGTCTGGTTTGGCGACTCGACGGCTATCGCCAATAAGATTCGATGGCTGCGAGATGAGTGTGGTGTCACCTACGTGTTGCTGTTCATGCATTTCGGTGGTTTGGTGCACGAGAAAGTTATGAAATCGATGGAGCTATTCGCAAAAAACGTGATGCCAGAATTTCGTTAAACCTAAGCCGAATTGAAGATCTCAAATATTTCTCAGCTGTTTTTTGTCTAGTTTTCCAACGGCTGTTTTCGGCAGCACCTCTAGGATCGAAATTTCGGTTGGTACTTTATACTTAGCTAGGTTGACTCGACAGTAGTCTATTAGGTCCGCTTCAGAGCACGTAGCATCCGCTTGTAATGCCACGAAAGCTTTTACCATCTCACCCCTGTAATCGTCGGGGACGCCGATCGCAGACGCTTCCATAACTGCCGGATGGGTCAGCAGCACTTCATCGACCTCCCGGGGGTAAACGTTGTAGCCACTAACGATAATCATGTCTTTTTTGCGGTCACGAATATAAAGATAAGCATCTTCATCGAATTCACCGATGTCACCGGTATACAACCATCCGTCACGCAAGGTAGCGGCATTTTCCTCAGGACGATTTCGGTAGCCGCTCATCATCTGCGGACCACGCGCGCGGATCTCGCCGGGCTCGCCGGCGGATAATTGTTTCGTGCCGGTCTCAACGTCGACGATCTGAAGTTCAGCGTTTGGTACGACGAAGCCCACTGAACCGGGTTTACGAATACCCCGTACCGGATTGAATGTTAGCACTGGGCCACTTTCGGTCTGACCGTAGCCTTCGACGACCAGGCAACCGGTCCCCTCCTGCCATTGCTCCAGCACTTGCTCTGAGAGCGCCGCAGATCCGGAAATACAGTAGTGTAGTGCGGAGAAATCTGTGTTACTGAACTGTTCGTGAGCGAGCAGCCCTATGAAAACCGTTGGCCCGGCAGGTAGTATCGTGATGCGCTGCGCCTCGACTGCGCGCAGTACGGCTTCCGGGTGATAGCGCGGCAGTATCACCAGCGTTGAACGCGCGTAGACGGCATTGTAGAGGCAACAATGCATGGCGAAGGTGTGGAACATCGGCATCATGCACAATATCGACTCTTTATCTGCACGAGTCGGGACGAGTGCTTGAAACTGGCTCAGGTTGAAGGTGGTTTGCTGGTGCTCGATGTTGACGCCTTTCGGCAATCCAGTTGTTCCACCGGTGTAGAGCAGGCACGCGAGGTCTGATGGAGCCGGGAAGGGCAAGACAATGTTTTCCTCATCTCGCCACTCATCGAGTAGTCTCCCATCACTGCCCCCCAGTTTGACGACGTGCAGCACCTCGCGCCCTCCTAAAAGTGGAGCTACTGTGTCGTGTAGGGCTGAATCGTAAATGACGATCGCGGGTGCGGCGTCGTCGAAGATCTGGCGGAGTTCGCGTTCTGTATATAGGGGGTTTAGTGGTACGGCCTGGCCACCGGCGGCTTGGATGGCGTACATCGCGATTGCCATGTCGATGGAGTTCCCACTTAGCAAGACTACTCGGTTACCCGCGGCACCTGCTTTGACTAATTCGTTGGCAAAACCGGCGACGCAATGGCCGTATTCAGCGTATGTAAGTTGCCTGTCGCCACAAATTAAAGCCACCCGCTCACGGGCTTTTACGGTTGCGTCGGCCAGCATGTGTACCGTCGTAGCGTGTACCGCAGGTAGTGGGTAGTCGTTCATCTGCACCTCAGAGAAGGGTCAAACAGTGGTACGGATTAGCGCGATTAACGCGATACCCATCCAAATGACGTTAAGCGTCACCGGTTGCCATGCGCGTTTAAACCATGAGATGAGACCAATTCCAAAGGCCCCAGTGGCATTGAGGGCATGATAAAGGACATCGGCTTCGATCTTGCCGATCCCGAGTAATAGATAAGCTCCCAATACGGCTGCTGTTCCGTACCAGCCAAACAATTCCACGTAGAGTGGGGTAGCGCGGGTTTCCATGCATAGTCTCCAGGTTAGACCGTAGTGCGGCGTTGGGACGTGCGTTTACCTTCGGATTATGAGTGTGTGCAGGACCAAAGCCAAATCACGAGTGTTTGGCGATTGTCATAGACTGACGGTATCTCGGAGGCGCGAAAGACTAGCCGTGACCAGATTGTCTGGATAGCTTGGCCTTCGCACATGAGGGGAGCCGCGTGCCCATTATCGAACGGCAGGTGGGCTATTTTGCCACCGTAGTGGTGTCTTAGATGATACGGCGCTGGTGATTTTCGCGATCGAATCTTAGAATGAACCCGAGTCACGCTGCGAGTACAGTCTCTACTAACCTCACCCAGTAACTTGCGCCGATCGGGATGATGCTATCGTTGAAATCATAGTGAGGGTTGTGCACCATGCAGGCGTCGTTACCACCGCCGTTGCCAATCAGTATGTAGCAGCCCGGGATTTGGTTCAGCATTGAGGCGAAGTCCTCAGAACCCATTATCGGAGGTGCGTTACTAACTACATTCGTCTCTCCCGCGATCAGGGTCGCCGCACGCTGTGCGAATTCAGTTTCCGTAGTAGAGTTCACCAACACTGGAAAGGTCGCTCGATAATCTATATCAACCTGCGCGCCGAATGCTGCAGCGATATTGTTCACCATTTCCGTAAGTCGTTGCTCAAGCTGGTCGCGGTGATCAGTATCAAGAAACCTGATAGTACCGCGTAGCTCGGCAGTTTCTGGAATTACATTATGGGTCGTACCTGCGTTCATGGCACCTACCGTGTTCACCGCGTAATCCAGCGGATCGGTGCCGCGGCTCACCAGGGTCTGGATCGCAGAAATCATCTGTGCAGCTATGACTATTGGATCGATTGTCAGATGTGGCATCGCGGCATGGCCGCCGCGTCCTTGAATGGCGATCTTGAATGTGTCGGCGCCGGCGAAAAATGCGCCGCTACGCATAGCAAAACACCCAGGCGCGTAACGTGGCATGTTATGCATGCCGAATATGCGTTCGCAGGGAAACCGCTCGAACAGCCCATCATCCATCATCGCCTGTGCCCCCCCCAAGCCTTCCTCGGCTGGTTGGAAGATCAGATGCACAGTGCCATTGAATTTAGTACGGACCAGAAGTTCTGCTGCGGCTAGGAGTATGGTGGTGTGACCGTCGTGTCCGCAGCCATGGAAACGATTAGCGAAACGCGAACGATATTCGAAGGAGTTGAGTTCTTGGATGGGCAGGGCGTCCATGTCAGCGCGCAATCCGATGGACGCTCCGCCGTTGCCACGCGAGATAGTTGCGACTACCCCCGTCCGGCCTACTCCGGTTGCGACCTCGATACCGAGCGCCTCAAGGTGTTCGATGACTGCGGCGCTCGTTTCGGTTTCTTCGAAACCGAGTTCCGGTTGGGCGTGGATCCGGCGTCGTAAGGTTGTGTAATGGTCGAGGCGGCTATTGGCGCCCTCGACGAGATTGACGGATAAATGGGTCATGGCGCGGTTACACTTGGCTCTCTGAATTGGCTGCCTCTGGGCAGCGAGGTATCTTCTATGTGTGACCAGCTCGACGCAAGCCCTTTGCGAAAGGCTGTGCCGTTCTTTATGCCCTGTTATCCTGAAAACGGGGCGCTTTTACTGCACCTTCAAATTCGGTTGCCAGAGTTCCACTTTCCAAGGAAACGATCTCGGGGGTTACCTCGAATGTCTGCTTGGTAGCACGCTCTATTTTGTCTTTAAGCGTTGTGTGATCCGCGCCGTCTCTAAACTCTAGCGAGAGGCGTAGCCGATCGAGACCATGGACAGTGACAACTTCGGCCTTGAAATCACGGATTTGTTCCTCGCAAAATATAAAGTCCTCGAATTCCGTGTGATTGATATTGACGCCCCGAACTTTGAAGAAACCAGTCGTTCGTTGTGCATGTTTAATGATCGAGAAGACCGAAAACGCTTTGCCATCGGCAACACTAGATTGATAGCTGACTAGGTCACCTGAGTTCCAACGGATGAAAGGCGTCGCATTATTTGACCATAACGGTGTGGTTACCAGCAGCCCTGTCTCGCCTGCGTCGACCGGTTCTAAACTGTCGGGGTCTAGCACCTCGGTGTAGAACATGTCGTCCCAAATTCGGAAGCCGTCGGTGGCACCGTCTTCGCAACCCATCAGACAGCATTCTGTCATCCCGAAGGAATCATAAACTTTAGCGCCCCAACTATGTTCGATTTTGGCACGCTTGGCAGCGGATAGGGGCTCGGCGGAGCAAACAATACGTTCGACGCTTCCGGCCGCGAGGTCGATGCCAGCGGCCTCAGCGTGATTGGCTAGATGTAGGGCGTAACTCGACATGCCCATCCAGACGGTCGGCGCCAGATTCTGGATAAGTTGGACCTGGACGGCAGAAGGCGTAGAGGTACCCGAGCCGGCCCAATTTACACCGATGCCGATATGCTGACACACACGGGCGTACATATGGCCCACCGGATGAATACCGAGTGGAAACGACAGGTGCACCGTATCGCCGGCTTTCAACCCCATACATTCAATGCCACGGGTAAAGCCTTGATACATGTACCGCATGTCTTCGAAAGTGCGTGGATAAAACAATGGCTGACCGGTAGAGCCGCCGGATCGCCAATATTCCATGATGGCGCTACGCGGTGCGATATTGAAATCGCGCATGAATTGTTTTGGTGTCAGCGCACGGAGATCTTCTTTTTCCAAAATCGGAATTTTGCGCCATTCGTTGGGATCGTCCAGCCTGCTTGTGTCGATCCCGCTCAATCGCTGCCGATGAAAAGGTGCTTGTTGTGCCTCTTCGATCACTATTGGCAAACGTTTGCGGCGAGTTTGTGCAATTGCATCGCGCGAGACCGGCAGAGGAAGTGGAAGCTCTAAAGCCGGCCAGTCCAGTCGCGCGTTGCTATTCATTTGCTTCGAAAAACTCCAGCAACAATTGATTTACTGTATCTGCAGCTTCTAATTCAGGTAGGTGGCCAATTCCGTCAAGAAGTTCGGTACGGCAATTCGCGACTAGTTCGGCGAGCTTTGCGCCGTTGGATCCATACGGAGTGACCTGATCCGCACTGCCTTGGATGATTAGCATCGGCTTTTCCCAGTTGGAGGCTAACGGAAGCGTATCAAGTTCTAGGCCAAACCGGACTGCTTGCAAGAAGCCGTCTCGGTTGGTTATCCGGAGAACTTCCTGAACCAGTTTTACGCTGTCGGGATCGGGATCCAGACCAAGCAATGCGCGCCAGCGCTGCGAGCCAAAGCGGAATCCGCCAGCTGAAATCTGCTCCAATCTGTCGGCCCGAACCTGGTCTTTCTCCGCCGGAGATAGAAATCCGCGTCCCCGTGAGGTTCCAGTCATCGCCAGGGACTGGACGTATTCGGGGTAAAAGCTGACGAAGCAGCCCGCGATCTGTGAACCGAACGAGTTACCCACCAAGTGAAATCGATCGGTACCGAGCCAGTCGGCGAGGTATTTGAGGGTGTTGGCATAATCTTCCGGCGTCGGCGTTTCCATCATGAGGTTATCGCTCAAGTAATATCCCGGTGCATTCCAGGCGATGACGCGGTAATTATTGGCTAGCTCTTCGAATTGAAAACGCCAGTGTGAGGAATTGGCACCGATACCATGTAGCAGCATGATCGGGAAAGCATCGGGCTCACCGGCTTCCATGTAGCTGATGCGATCGCCCGTATACGCTGGCTGTGCGTTGGGTGGGATCTGGGCCAATCTCAGTTCGGGTAACAAGTTTGCCGCTCCGTCACTTATGCGGTTTCAGCGCGTAGCGCACGTTCTAACGTCAGTCTTTTCTGATAACCGGACTGAATGACGTCTACCGCGATCAGCACTGCTATCGAAAAATAGAAAGTTGTTTTAGCCATGGGTTCTACGGCGTAGCCGAACAACATTAAGTGTGCTTGGTGGCCACCTTCACCAAGCAACACAATACCGACGATGAGGAGGATAAACAGCCCCAACACTTCGTACTTACGGTTTTTTTCCAGAAATGCCGAGACATGATCGGCGAGTATTAGCATAGCAATGCCGGAAACAATAATTGCCACCGCGAGCACCGAAAAAACTTCGGTGATTGCTAGCGCTGATAAGATGGAGTCAAAGCTGAAAATAAGATTCATAAAAATTATTAGTCCGGCCACAGCCACTGCTGATTTTGGCGACCGCTCATCTTGCATACCATCCAGATGCTCGAGAGACAGCATATGCGAAATCTCTTTTACTGCGGTGTACATGATGAACGCCCCGCCTAGCAGAAAGACTAATGTTGCGAAGTTGAAGGATCCCTCTATAACATTAGTCCAATGAATACTGAAAAATGGTTCCGTCAAGGAACTGATGAGTTTTATCATCACAAACAGCAGGACAACACGCAACGCAATCGCAATTAAAATCCCCCATTGTCTAACTGCGGCTTGGTGTTGTTGGGGAGCCCGCTTGGACTCAATTGATATGTACAGAAGGTTATCGAAGCCGAGAACCGCTTGAAGGAAAATTAGAACCCCTAGGTTCGCGGCGTTTTCAAAGCTAAACACTTCTAACACTAATAGACTCCCTCGTAGGCTGCGCTAGTGTTTATCTTAGATGAGTTGCATCGCAAAGGCTCACGGTGTAGCTATCTCAGCGTTTATTCCAATCAGTCCTCATCCCACGGCGGTGCGTTTTCTGGATTGACGGCGCGACCATCGTGTCGGTACAACGCGCTGATTTCTCGCATCTCGTGCACCGTCAGCTTGAAACCGAATAT
>CAZBOQ010000145.1:0-5700 GCA_964493555.1 uncultured Gammaproteobacteria bacterium
ATGACCTCGGTAGAGATCGTGCCATAATTGGCATCACTCAACGCCAGTTGAAATCGAATCAGGTACTCCCCCGCAGCACGCTGCTGAGCATCATCAAACGTGTAAATGCCGGATCTGTACTGCGTGCCGACATCATTGCCCTGGCGCATGCCTTGGGTAGGATCGTGTGATTCGAAAAACACCTTGAGGAGTTTTTCATAGCTTACGGCGTCTGGCTCGAATACGACTAATACTACCTCATTGTGACCAGTCAGGCCGCTGCAAACCTCTTCGTAAGTCGGGTTAGGCGTGTAGCCGCCAGCGTACCCAACGGCAGTGGTGTAGACACCCTCGATCTGCCAAAAGCATCGCTCGGCTCCCCAAAAACAACCCAATCCGAACTGTGCACTCACCATGCCAGGCGGAAACGGCGGCAGCAATATATTGGAATTGACGAAATGCTTATTCTCGATCTGCATTTGTGCGCTACGACCCGCCAACGCATCCTGAGCGTCAGGGATCTGCGCCTTTTTCTCGAACAGCAGTCTCGTCATATCGTCGTGCATCACTCGATCCTCCGTTCAGTTGAATTACGCCGGATTTTGATACAGGTCCTGTTTCTTTGCTGCACTACAAACAAAAGCGCTTGCAATTAAATTATAGCCTCGTGGTGCCGAAGTTGAATAGCTGATCACACGAATCATCAACAGATGACGATTGAAGAGAAAGTTGCGGCAGTAACCGGCGCTGCCTGCGTAAATCGAACTGCCCTGGTCCGGTTCGAAGCTCGGCTCCTGCCTCGCAAAGAACCTGGGCAAGGCACGAGTCGAGCGGGAAATCAAAGTGTCTGGGCAAAGTATCGTTGCAAATATTTCTCGAAGGTCATCGTGTCGGACATTTCGAGTCGCTTTTTCTCCTCCAGCGACTCGGCGGCGACATTATTGTGATATGCGACACGCTGATCATCCAATTGCTCCGAGCTAAAATATCGCGCATGCTGCTTGGACAACGCCATGGCGTATTCGGCGAACGTCAGCTGCTGCTCGCGCATTGCCGCGAGGATCTGCGTCGATGGTAACAACGCAGGATCGGCAAGCTTGGCCCGCTGAACAGTCAGCGCCTGATCATACCGGGTACCGTCGTCTTCGCTATGACTATCGAGGATCTCGCAAAACGGTGCGATCTCATCGAACAATTCGCCAGCCCAATTCGCGAGTGTCCTCCAACCGTCTTTACCCTGCAGCGAGAGACCCGGTTCACGACCGCGTAGCGCGACGGTGCGCTCGTTATAGTCGATGCCGCGCTGTTCGCGCTCATCGATCTCAGGGCTTTCCTGCAGCAAGCAGAACAGCAAAAAGGCCTCGAGAAAGCGTAACTGTTCTTCGTGGACACCTATAGGATCATGGGCGATAACATCCAACGCGCGGATCTCCACATACTGTACTCCACCCTTTCTGAGAGCCACGCTAGGCTTTTCGCCCGAAAGCGTAATCTGTTTCGGTCTGACGAAACTGTAAAACTCATTTTCTATCTGTAAAATATTGGTACTCAATTGTACGTATTTACCGTCCCGTTTTACCCCTACCGCCTCATACTCGGGATATGGAGTTTCGATAGCGTGGGTCAAACTAGCGACGTATTCATCTAGGCTACTGTAAGATACATCGAGTACCGCCTGGTTCTTGTTCTTGTAACCGATATCACTCATTCTGAGCGAGGTGGCATAAGGCAAGTAATAGGTGCTTTCATCGAAATTCGCGAAGTGCGTTGTGCGACCACAGAGAAAAGACTTACACACCGCTGGTGATGCTCCAAACAGATACGGCACCAACCACGCGTAGCGCTGGAAATTACGAATCAGACCGAAATACCGGTCGGCGACAAAATCCTGCAGCGTGCCAGCATCGTTTTCTTCATCTTTGAAGACGGACCAAAACTCTTCAGGTACCGAATAGTTGAAGTGCACGCCCGAAATCGCTTGCATACGCCGTCCGTATCGGTATTCGAGCCCACGTCGATATACGTGCTTCATAAAACCAACGTTGGAAGCGCCATACTCTGCGATCGGGATGCTTTTATCGTCTTCCACCGCACAGGGCATACTGCTGGCCCAAAGTATCTCGTCCCCCAGTCTACCCGTTACAAACTGATGAAGTTCGTGCAAAAATTGCAGAGTGTCACGCAGATCGGAGTACGGCGGCGTGATGAGCTCAAGCAGCGCCTCAGAGTAGTCGGTAGTAATATACGGATGCGTGACAGTGGCTCCGAGGCTGGTCGGATGAGAGGTCTGAGCGATCACGCCGTGTGCATCAACGCGCAAACTCTCTTTCTCGAGACCTTTCTTACCACCGCATAATAGTTCCTGGTTCCTAGCGTTAATGAGTCGAGCTAGACGTTTTTTCGCGAGTTTGTACATTTGAACGGAGGAGGCGTAAGGCCATCCCGGATAGCGCGCAGCGTAATCCGGGTACGCGAGACGGATGCCTTAGGCGGTAGTGTCCTCTTCGGGCTCGACACTAACGACAGTAAACGGGGGACTAAAGGTTTCTACCGAACTCGCCGACTCCCTGTTCAGCAACAGCCGGGTTACGTCGGGACGTGAGTAGTGGCCGACCGGATCGGCGGCGGATTTAGCAATTGAAATAAGGCCCAGATCGATTTCGGCGTAAACCAACCCTTCGTCAGTCTCCGCAAGACGCTCCGTCAACGGCGATCCATCCGGACCGTAGATCATTGCGTGACCACCACCTGCCTTAAGCAACGGACGCTTATCCTCGGTATCACACAGCATCTCTATCATCGCTTCGGAGACGACGCCACAGGGCGCCAGCACGAAACACTGACCCTCGGCTGCATACATCTGACTAGCCGCGTTGTTGAGTTCCGGGCCCAGCGAATAGGCTACGCCATTGTACAAGCTAAAACTCGGCCACGATGCGACGTGCACCTGCTCCTGCATCGAATACATGGCGTACTTGGTAAGCGGTTGCAAATGTTCCCAGCAACAAAGCGCACCGATCCGGCCAAGGTCGGTACCGTCAACCCTGAGATCGCTACCGTCACCTTCACCGAACACGGTTCGTTCTACATGCGTCGGTTTGAGTTTACGCCGGTTGGCGATAACCGCCCCGTCGGGACCAATTAGACTTTGACTCAAATACAAACTGCCACCGTCTTTTTCACTGAATCCTAGCAGAACGTGGATGTCGTTAACTGCCGCCGCGCGGCAGAGCCGATCGAACTCGGCACTGCCGATAGACAGTGCATTGTCGTGGTAACGCTGCACGAACTGCATGCCCCAGGCCGGCGCGCCCAACCAGATCCAAAACGGATAACCAGGTATCCAGGTTTCAGGAAAGGCGATCAAAGATGCGCCATTGCCCGCAGCCTCGGCGATCAGGTTTTCGGCCTTTACCACGGTCGCGCCTAAATCGAGGAACACGGGAGCCGCTTGTACCGCCGCAGCTTTAAATCGTGGATGCTCTATCGCCATCGCTTTACCAACTGTTGCGCAACTCGCGCAGCTTCAGAAATACGGTCTTAGGAGTAACCTCGTCAGGCAGGTCACCGAACGACTCGCGCAACCGCGCAATCACTGTGGGGCTACGTAAACGGAAAAACGTATTGATCTCTCGCTCTAATGCCAGCGTCGTAACCATCGCTTGATTGGGATCTTGATCTTCCACCTCGCTCAACAATGCCTTCGCTCTGTCATTATCGGGCTCGCGATCCAAGGTAAATCCAAGGTTGTTCGCCAGGTAGTCGTGGCCCGGATAGATCTCGGTATGCTCAGGAAGTTGGGCAAGCTGAGTGATGAACGTATCGTATAGCTCATTCGGATGTCCACCATTGTGACAATTTCCTGCGCCGGCATTGAATAAAGTGTCACCGCAAAATAACGCGGGCGTGTCGGTACGGGAGAGCAAACATACGTGGCTCATGGTATGTCCCGGCGTATCGAGAGCCTCCAATTCCACGGTCTTGCCAACTTTCACCACATCTCCCGCATGTAGGCCACGGTCCATCCCCGGAATACTGTCTTTGGCGTTGCTATGGGCAAGAACTTTCGCACCAGTTGCAGCAACCATGGCCTCGTTCCCCCCGATATGGTCGAAATGCTCGTGCGTGTTTAATACCTGTGTCACCTGCCAGCCGTTATCCTTGGCTACACGCAAGCATTTTTCATAATCCAACGGGTCCACGGCCACCGCTTCACCGCTCTGCGGACAGACAATCAAGTAATTGAAATTTCGATAGTCGTTCCCGGTCCACACTTGCTCAACAATCATGCTTTCACTCCAAAAGTAGCTAAGAATATGACCTCCGAAGAGGCCACCTACCTCACGGGGGCAACGCTAATGATACCAAGCTGCAGTCACCAAGCCCGTGTTCAAATGTCGTACCATAAGGGCTACAAACTGCCAGATCCACCCTAAGCTGGCGACAGCAGCTGTGACTTTCCGCTGTTTGGCTAAATGTAAGAAGCGACAGAGAGCACTTTGAGCGAAAAAATCTTTTATCGCGCCGATCACGTTGGTAGCCTGCTTAGACCCCCAGAGCTACTCGACGCCCGGCAACGCCTAGCCGACGGCGCTCTGGACTCCGCCGGCTTGAAGGTGGTTGAAGACGACGCCATTACCGACGCGGTACATTTACAGGAAGCGGCAGGACTTGAGATCATCAGCGACGGCGAATTTCGCCGTGACGTCTTCTGGAAAGACTTTATCTCTAAAGTCAGTGGCACCGAAATTTGCTCGGCAGCCAACACCAATATCGCCGTCGGTGCCGAAAAGTTCGCCCACGCGCCGAAACATGTAAGGGTAATAGATAGGCTCGCGCGACCAAAGCCGATTACGGTTGAAGACTACCGGGTAGTGAAAAGCTGCACCGACCGGGCAGTTAAAATCACATTACCGACACCAACGCGGTTCAATATTATGGATGGCCCAGCGTGGATAAACCGGGACGCGTATCCCGATAGCGACGCAATGTGGTCTGACATCATTGATATCTACCGCCGCGAGATTGCAGATCTAGAGGACGCAGGTTGCCGGTACATCCAGATCGACGAGCCCTACCTCGCCTTCTTCGTCGACGACGCTCGGCGCAAAACAATGGAAGACGTACACGCTAAAAGCTGCAATGCGCTGATCGATGAATACGTCGACATCATCAATGAGTCAGTGGCAACCCGCTGCGCCAACACTTATCTTGCGCTGCACATTTGCCGCGGCAACTCGGAGAGCACCTGGTACGCCGCTGGCGGTTACGAACGCATTTCAAGCGCAATTTCGGGGCTGGCAGTGGACGCGCTGTTGTTGGAGTATGACGATGCGCGATCTGGAGGGTTCGAACCGCTGCGCGCAGTACCCGAAACATGTAAGGTCGTTCTAGGCTTGGTAAGCAGCAAGTTCCCTGAATTGGAGTCGCACGAGCTCCTGAAACAACGCGTCGCCGAGGCCAGCCTATACGTGGCAAAGGAAAACCAAGCGCTCAGCCCCCAATGTGGGTTCGCCAGCACGTCCAAGGGCAACAACATCACCGAAGCGGAGCAAACCGCCAAATTACGTCTTGTGGTAGAAACAGCCTGTGAGATTTGGGGGTAGATCCAAAATGACGAATAGAAAAACCGTTATTGTTTCAGGCGGCACTTATGGTATCGGCCGTGGCATCTCGCTGGCCCTTGCCGAACGTGGTTGGCAGGTCGTAGCTTTTGGCCTC